>JAUYEB010000130.1 GCA_030691555.1 Candidatus Bathyarchaeota archaeon | reverse complement strand
GCTCCCGCCGGAGTCCATAGGCGAGGGCTGCCCCGTAGCCAGATTCCTATTCTCGGGCGGGAAGATCGCCGACGCGTACTGCCACCCGGGGGCCTTCGGGATAGAGCCCACGACGACCATACTCGCCGAGACCCCCGACGAACTCCTCACAACCATAAGAGCGCTGCTTCGACATGTCTGACAGCATCAAGGCCTTCGACAAGGTCGCCGGCTCCTATGACAGCTGGTACGCCGAGGCGAAGGGGAGGCAGGTCTTCGACGCCGAGAGAAGAGCTGTAGACATGTTTCTCCCCGAGGGTGGGCTCGGTCTGGAGATCGGCGCTGGCACAGGCATATTCGCCGAGAGCCTCGCCAAGGCGAGCCGCCCCATCGTGTGCCTCGACGCCTCGAAGGAGATGCTGACCCAGGCCAAGAAGAGAGGGGCACCTACGATCCTGGGCAGCGCCCAATCGCTCCCGCTGAGAGGGGGCTGCCTCGGCTTCGCGTACATGATAACGGCCGTCGAGTTCCTCCCCGATCCCCAAGGGGCCTTCAAGGAGGCATACACAGCGCTGAGAGCCGATTCTCCCCTCATCGTGCTATTCATCAACAAGGCGAGCGCCTGGGGTGAACTGTATAGGAGAATGGGTGAAAATGGGGACCCGGTGTTTAGCCACGCCCACCTCTACTCCGACGACGAGATGAGCGACATCCTTGTGTCCTCGGGGTTGTGTGTCTCCGAGAAGTTAGGCACATTGACCTCGGGGCCGAGTCAAACGGGGGGTGACGAGATCACCGCGCCAAGCGGCAGAACCGGGGTCATCGTGATCAAAGCCGTGAAGGCTAGGGAGGCTAAATTTTATTAACCCGCGCACTTTCTCTGGTGGGCGAGGGGGAGCTGGGCGCGAGCCCGGCTGAGAGGACGAGAGTCGTCGACCCTTTGAACCTGATCCGGGTAATACCGGCGGAGGGAAAAAAAATGAAGACTGGAACAACTAGTACTAGAGTTTTAGCCGAGATGGCTATAATGGTGGCACTTGCCACCGTGTTAAGTATGATTAAGATATTCAACTTCCCACAGGGAGGTTCGATAACACTTGGAAGCATGATACCTATCTTGCTAATATCTCTTAGACGCGGACCAAAAATTGGCATAAGCACTGGAGCCGTATATGGTTTAGTGCAGTTAGTTTTGGATGGTTATATTGGACTATACAACCCACTCTCTCTTCTTCTAGACTATCCAATCGCATTCGGCGCATTGGGGCTTTCAGGTCTTATTAGAAAACCTCGTCTTGCAGGAGTATATTTAGGTATAACTGGACGATTTCTAGCTCACTTTATATCTGGTTTCGCCTTTTTTTACATGTATGCACCACCAGGTATGGATCCAGTTATTTATAGCGCGGTCTACAACATGGCTTACATATTACCAGAAATGGTGATCTGTGGCATCATCATTAATTTAATTCCTGAAAGAATAATCACCACATATCTATAAGTAGATGTTATCAATAAAATATATTCTCAATAAGAATTATTATTTAATATAAATTATATCTATTATACCTTGCACCCAATAGAGATAGCTATTTACTGCCGCTCTTAACGATGTAATATCATCAGCAGTTATCTTAATAATAATGCCACTAGATGAAACCTCGAGAGCTACTGCTGATCTTTCGGATATTCCTGATTCTATTTCAGGTTTTAGAGAACTTGTTAGAACCTTGACAGTCTGAGGTGTAGCCTCGACAAGTATCCTCGCCTCGGCTTGGTTTTGTCGAGGCTTCAAAAACAGTCGCCTCGGGTTGGGTTGGCTTAGGTTTCCTGCTGGACCCTGGTGGAGGCCTGGCCCGTCTTCGTCGAGGGGACGTAGGCTCCGCCCGCGAACTTGTAGCCGCACTTGCTGCAGCTCCATATCCCGACGGCGGTGCGTTTGACCTTGGGGCTCGCGCAGCTTGGGCACTTGTGGGGCTGGTTCATCTCTAGCATTATGCGTGTCCAGCGCTTCTGTATGGCGGCTCCTCCGCGTGTCCTTAGTCGTAGACCGAACGTCTTCTTTTTCTTCGTCATCCTCAGTCGCCTATGGCCTTCGCCCTGATCTGGGGCGCCTTCTCCTGCGCCATATTTATGCATTTCTTTACTTCGTCGAGCGTCAGGCCCTCGGAGCCGCTCTTCTGCATGGTGCAGACATTGCCGGCCTCGTCGAATGTGACGGTGAGGCGGGCGTCCATGACGTCCTCCTCGTCGGCGGTGGGGTCGAGGATGAGCTTGTCCCCGATCTTGATCACGCTCACGGCCACCGGCTTCTTCCGGACGGTGAGCGGGACCTTCTCCTCGGTGCGCTTCGCCTCGCCGTTCTCGACCCTGTAGACGGGCTTCTTCGCCCCCATGAGGGCGGCGATTGCGCCGGCGCTGCAGGCGTCGATTAGGTTGCCGTCGTAGTTCAGGACGTAGAGGTCGACGAAGACTATGTGGACGAGCTTGCCGCTTATGATGTTGAGCGCGGCGGTGTCGAGGACCTCGGCGCTGCGGAGGCCCCTGTCGACGACGCGTGCCAGCTCGATGCTGTCCTCGTTCGGTGGGCCTGGCTCCCAGGCGGCGTTTGCGATGGGGGTGAACTCGGCGTTTGTCATGAGTACGCCCTCGTTGGGCGTGTCCTCGAAGGGCGTGCCTGTGCCGACCTTTACGCCGACCATGACGTGTGTCTTGCCGAGCCAGACCTCGGCGCTGCCCTCGCTCTTGAAGAGGACGTTGCGCTTGATGGTTAGCTCTCGGAAGTCCCCGAAGGCGCGCCCGTCCATCCGCTTGCCGGTGGAGAGCACCTCGGCGATCTTCTTCTGCTTCAGGTGGCTGACGATGTTGCTCTTGCTCATTGTTGACCCTCCTCTCTCTGAGGCTCCTCCTCAGGCGCCTCCGGCTGGAGCTCCTTCGGTGGCTTGTCCTGTGGCTGGTCGATGCCGTACTTCTTCTTCAGCGCCTCGCGCTGGACCTCGTAGACCTTCTTGCAGCCCTCGATGGCGAGGGTGACGGCGTCCTCCGTCTCCTTCGTTGACATGATGCCGTCCATCTGGAGTAGAGTCACCTTGTTGAGCTTCGGCATGTAGGCGACCGGCATGTCGCTCTGGCCCTTCTTGTCCTCGTAGTCGCCGAGGTCGAGGATCAGCTTGTCCTCGATCTTCCCGGCGGCGCAGGCGGCGACGAGGTCCCTCATCGGGATGCCCGCGTCGACGAGCGCGACCGCGGCGGCGTTTATGCTGGCGCAGCGCGTCCCGCCGTCCGCCTCGAGGACCTCGACGTAGACGTCGATGCTCGCCCTCGGGTAGCGTTCGAGGAACACCGCCGGCTCGAGTGCCGACCTCATGACCATGCTGATCTCCTGGTCCCTCCTGGAGGGTGCGGGGGATCGGCGCGGGTCGACGCTGAATGGCGCCATGTGGTACCTGCAGCGGAGGACGGCCTCGTTGGGCCTGGCGTTGTGCTTGGGGTGCATCTCGCGGGGCCCGAAGACTCCGCAGAGGATCTTGTTCCTACCCATCTCTATGTATGCGGAGCCGTCCGCGTTGGGCAGCACCCCGCTCTCGATCTTCAGAGTGCGGAGCTCGTCGAAAGCCCGCCCGTCGGCCCTCTTCCAGCCCACGGCCTTCTTCGACCTCGCCGGTTTCCGGGCCGCCGTCTTCTTGGTTGTTGGTTTCTTACTCATCGTGATCTCTCCTTAAGTTGCCTCAAAAACTCCTGTGTCCTGTTTGTGAGCCCGGAGGTGTGTGCCTCCTCCTCAATCTTATTGACCACCTTGACCGCCATCTCCTCGCGCTCGCGGCTGGGGCCCGAGACGAGGATGCGGCCGTTCTGTCCTATGACGACCCTGCACCCGGTCTCCTTTATGATCATGTTGATCATGCTGCCCTTCTTGCCGATGAGGCGGGGGATCTTCGACGGCGTGATGCGCATTATGAAGCCGTCGTTTATCCTGCCCAGACCAGGCCCGAGGATGCTCAGTATCGGCGTCCTCCTCCTGTCGAGGTCGACTATCTTGGCGATTATCGTGTCGCCGACGTCGAGTACCCTGGTCATAACGAACTCTGTCCTGAATGGGCGGTCGACCGCGTCCGGTATCCCCATGACCGCCTCGGACTGCGCCCCTATGTTGATCTTCCACTCGCCGAGTTCGATGTCGAACACCTCCCCGATCACGAGGTCGCCGACGAGCGGGACATAGCCCGACGCCAATGCGACGACTTGCACATTGTCCGGGGAGTAGGTCACGAGGCCGAGGCGCGTGGCGTAGACCTGATCCTGGTTGCGGTAGGTGTTCTCACCCGTCCTGATCCTCCCCTCGTACACGACGTCCCCCGGGATGACCAGGTCCCTGTCCTGGAAGTTTGCGCTCATACCTGTTCAGCATCACTTTACTATCTTTGACTGGAGGTTCCCCTGCGTCGCCTTGCCGAGCTTGTCCATCAGCTCGAGCTGCATGGCCGCGGGTAGCTCTATGACGGCGACCCAGCTGCCGTCGCGCTGCCACTCGTCCCTCTTGATCTCGCCGTAGTTCTTGACTATCCCGAAGCACCTCGCCGCGTGCTCGGGCGGGATCTTGAGGGCGAGCTGGATGTTCTCGCTGCTCATGGGCAGGACGGGCCTGAGGAGCTGGACTAGCTCCTTCACCTGCTCCTCCGCCGTCTTGAAGGGGTCTACGTTGAACTTTACCTCCTCCATCGCGTTCTGGAGACGCGTTACGGGGTGGGGCAGCTTCGTGGCGGGGTCGACGTAGGTCCTGGAGATGATGGTGATTATCTGCTTCAGCTTCTGCTCGGTCATCTCATGGCGCTGTGCCGCGGTGAGCAGGAAGGTGCCCTTCTCGAACATCAGCTTCGCGACTTCGAGGGGGTCGCCTGTCCCGAACTCTTCCTTCAGCTTGGACTCGGACGCCTTCTCGCCCTTGTTAGCGTCGGTGAAGATGGTGTCTATGAGGATGACGTTGGCGATGTCGATGGGCTCGCCCTTCTTGTATGCGAGCCCCTTGTCTGGGTCGACGAGTATCTCGAACTTCTCTCCGCCGTGCTGGTAACGCACCAGGGTGTAGTTGCTACCCATCCCTTTGGCCCTTCTACCTCATGTGCTTCTGCACTTCGGAGTCGGAGAGCCTTCGGAAAACCTTAGTTTCGATCGGTACGACGGCGACCTTGACGTTCTCGGGTGTCAGTGTCCCCTCCGAGGCCGTCTTTACGGCCTCTACCGCGAGGCTTATCGCGCCGTCCAGTGTGATGTCGTCCTTGTATCTTTCCTCGAGGAGCTTGTTGGCCTCATCGCTCTTCCTTCCTACGGCGGCCGCCTTGTATCCCCGGTAGCTGCCGCTCGGGTCGGTGGTCATGACCCTGCTGCCGTCGGCGTCGACTCCCGCGATTATCGTGCTTACGCCGAATGGGCGGACGCCGGCGTGCTGCGTGTACATCTGGGCGATGTCACCGAGGCGCCTCGCCAGCATCTCTATGTCGACGGGCTCGTCGTAGAGGAGCCTGTTGCTCTGGGCGTAGACCCTGGCCTGGTTTATGAGTATCCTCGCGTCGCTGCTCAGCCCGGCTATCGCCATGCTGACGTGCTCGTCCAGCTGGAATATCTTGCGGAAGTAGTCTCCGTCCTCCAGCACGCTCTCAGGGGACTCGTTAGCCGCCACGGCTACCCCCTGGGGTGACGAGACGCCGATGATGGGCGCGCCCCTCTTCACCAGCTCCAGGGCGTATTCGACCTGGTAGAGTCTTCCCTCTGGTGAGAATACCGTTATGGCGCGGTCGTAGGCACGGGGCATGAACAAGGCGCTGGTTCTCCTCGACTCTCCTTCTCTCGATCGCCCAATCTATTCAAACCCAGCTTAAAAAGCGTTTGCCGGTAACGGTGAATAACGCATGGGCTGCTCACCCCGTTTTTCACCGCCCGTGGTAACGGGTCAGTCGACCTTGACCCCGAAGTGTATGATTGGCACAGACAAGGCGAAGACGAGGGTCGAGGCGATGAACACCGGGAATATCCCCCAGGTGTTCGCGATGAAGGCCGCGACCATCGGCGCTATGGCGCCCATTATGCTGCCGGGGAGGAAGTAGAGCGCGAAGCCGAGTCCCCTCTGTCTCGGGGGGGATAGCTTGGCTGTGAGGCTCGAGTTGCTCGCCATGCTCAGCAGGTTGAAGAAGCCGTACCCGATGAAGAACGCCGTGAAGGCTATGGTTCCGGGGAATAGCCACGCCAGGGCGTATGAGATGGTGCAGATCGCGACGTTTACCGTGGTCCACTTCTTCTCCCCGATCTTGTCCGCGAAGAAGCCACCGAGGGGCGCCGCCACTATGCCCACGAGGCTGCTCGCGCCATAGACGAGGGTGGCGTCACCGAGGTTCCATCCCTGGCTCTTCACGAGGTAAAGACTGAAGAACGCCGCCGTCATGCTGGCACCCATCCCCCTCATCGCGTTGAACACGATGAACCAGAACATGCTGCCGCTGATCACGCTCTTCGACTCTCCGGGCGGGGTGTCGTCCTTCGCCTTGGGCTTGGGCTGCTCATCGGGGTCTGCCTTGATCCTGAGCACCATGATGAGCCCTATGAGGAGGGCTACGAACCAGAACAGGTAGACCTGTCTCCACTCGAAGGCGAAGTACCCCATCAGGAGGGTGATGCTCAGCGGGCCGATCGACATTCCGAGTGTCCCACCTGCGCCGTGCAAACCGAGCGCCTTCGAGCGGTCGCTGGGTTTGATGGTCTTAGTCACGTAGCTGTAGCTCGGGGGGTGATAGAAGGTAGTGTTGAGGTAGAGGAGGCTGACCGCAGCTATGAGCATCCAGGGGTTCTGAGTGAAACCCGCCACGAGGCTCCCGGCGCAGCTCAGCAGCTGGCTGAATATTATCATCTTCTTCGTGCCGAACTTGTCGGCGAGCATCCCGGCTGGTATGGAGAGTACGACCTGGCAGAGCGGCGGTATGGCGGCTATCAGGCCCAGCTCGTAGTAGCCGAGTTTAAACTCGTCCATCAACACGGGGAAGAGGACTAAGTGGATGTTCTGGAAGGTGTGGGTGAGGGTGTGGGTGAGGATCATTACGAACAGGCCGTAGTTCATGATGGATGAGAACTGTCTGATGTCGAGCTTCTCCAATAATACCCCTTCCGCCTAGACGCTGTCAATCAGCCTCGTTCCGGATTTAAACCCACCGAGGCGGCTAAGACTTAAACACGCCGGAAACCGCGCTTAAGGTATGATTGGCCGCGTTGAATCCATCGCGACTATACGGGGGCACGTGAAGAACGAGAACCTCGTGAAGCACATGATCGCGGTGGGCGCGATTATGAGGGGGCTCGCCGCGCGGTTCGGCGGGGACGAGGACTTGTGGGAGGCCGTGGGGGTCCTCCACGACGTCGACTACGAGGAGGTCGGTCAGGACTGGACGAGGCACGGCGCCGTCTCGGCGGAGATAGTAAAGGACCTGCTTCCCGAGGACGGGCTGTACGCCATCCGCGCCCACAACCCCCAGACTGGCACGCTCCCCAAGAGCAGGATGGACTGGAGCCTCTACGCCGCCGACGGACTATCGGGCCTGATAATCGCTCAGGGGCTAATGATGCCCGACAAGAAGATCGCATCCATCAAGGTGTCGAGCCTCGGCAAGAGGATGAAGGACAAGAGCTTCGCCAAGGGCGTCAACAGGGAGAACATCCTGAAGTGCTCGGAGATGGGCATCGAGCTCGACGAGTTCTTCCGCATCGGCATCGACTCCATGGCGAAGGTGGCAGGCGAGCTCGGACTCTAGGTGTGGGGAATGGTGGACAAGGAGACCCTCAAGAACCGCATAGTCAGGATCATCGCCGCGACGCGCTTCCCCTTCGTGGATCAGGAGGACTGGGGGGAGGGCTACATCACCATCGTAAACGACGAGATCAAGCGCAAAGGCATCGAGACGGGCACGGAGATCGTCTACCCCAGCATAGTGATCACCCTCGCCGACGGGCGCATACAGGAGATCGGGGAGGTAGAGCTCGAGGAGGACATCAACGTCGCAAACGTCCCGAGGTGGAGGCTCTTCAGCGAGTCCGCCGGGAAGGGGAGGTTCGTAAAGAAGCTCTTCCTCTACATCCCCGAGGGCGTCGAGGAGAAGACGGTTAAGCTGCTTGAGAACAACAACATCGAGTTCAGCGGGGTCCGCACCTACGCCGTCAAGAACGGCACACTCGTCATCACCCCGATCAAGAGCAACGACGGCCCCCACGACCACCGATGACTAGGCTACTTCAAGATAGCTACCTTATCGGAAAGCCGTGAAGGGGAATAGCCCCGCCTAGGCCTCGTAGACGGTCTTGCCGCCGAGTATGGTCCTGAGGACCTTCGTGTCCTTTATGTCGTCCTCGGGGCAGGTGAGGATGTCGCGGTCGATGACGATCATGTCGGCGAGCATCCCGGGCTCTAGGCTGCCCTTAATGTCCTCCTCGAAGCTCAGGTAGGCGCCGTTGACCGTGTACATCCTTATCGCCTCCTCCCTCGTTACGCGCTGGTCCGCGCCCATGACGGTCTTCTTCAGCTCGGTCTTCCTGGCGACGGCGGCCCAGAGGCATGGGAAGGGCGGGTAGGGCGTCACGGGGGAGTCGGTCCCAGCCGCCACCATTATCCCCTTGTCGATCCAAGCCCTGTGCGGCTTTAGCCACGCGCCCCTCTTCATGCCCACGTTCTCGACGTAGCTGTCGCCGAGGTAGTAGAGGAAGTCGGGCTGGCTCGCCACGGGGATGCCGTACTCGAGGCAGTCCTCGAAGTTCTGCTCGCTCGGCTGGTAGGCGTGTATGAGGTAGAAGCGGCGCCCCTTGATGGGCTTGACCTTGTCCGTCTTCTTGAAGGTGTCGATGACTATGTCCATCGCCTTGCCGCCGCAGCAGTGGATGCCTGAGAGCATCCCGCGCTTGTTGGCGGCGTCGACGAGCTTCTGGAGCTTCGCCTCGGGCACCGTGAGGAGCCCAGTGCGTGTGTCGTTCTCGTAGGGCTCCCTCAGGAGGGCGGTCTTGCCACCGATCCCGCCGTCGATGAGAATCTTCAGCCCCTGGAACCGGAGCATGTCGTTGCCGTAGCCGCTGATCATGGGGAAGTGCTCGATGCGCTGTATGCTCCTCTCCTCGGGCTCGTTCCCGTCGATGGCACGGAGCATGTAGTTGACGCGTACGTGCAGGAGACCGCGCTCGAGGGCGAGCTGGTAGGCGACTATCTCGTCCTCCGTGACTCCGGCCTCGACGACGCTGGTGATGCCCACCGCATTGAAGGCGTCCGAGGCGGCCTTGATCTGCTTTACCTTGTCCTCGATGGTCGCGGGTGGGATGAGGTTGAGGCAGAGGCTCATCGCGGGGCTCTCCTCAAGCATGCCGGTCGCCTCGCCCTTCTCGTCACGGACGATCCGCCCACCGACGGGGTCCTTCGTGCTCTTTGTGATCCCCGCGAGTTCGAGCGCCTTGGTGTTCACGACCGCCAGGTGGCCGCAGGTGCGCGTCAGGTAGACCGGGTTATTTGGGGCGACCTTGTCGAAGTCGTACCTAGTGGGATTCCTGTGCTCGGCGAGCTTGACCTGGTCCCAGCCCCTGCCGACTATCCACTCGCCCGGCTTCGCCTTATTGGCCTTCTCGCCGACGGCCTTCGCCATGTCGGCTATGCTCCTCATCGGCGGCGTCCTGCAGTTGATGACCTGCA
>JAUYEB010000128.1 GCA_030691555.1 Candidatus Bathyarchaeota archaeon | reverse complement strand
ACTACCTGCCATACTACAAACAGTGGGAGCAGATGTGGGGGATCACGGGCACGAACCAGGGCCCCCTCATGCCCGACTGCGAGTACCCTCTTCCCCCGCCTCCCGAGACCCCCGTCGGAGCACTCTTCAGGGACAGCGCCGAGGCGCTGGGATACCACCCCTTCCCTACTCCCACATCCCTCGCATCGGTGCCCTTCACGAACACTTACGGCGAAAACGTGAACGCGTGCGTATACGACGGGTGGTGCGGGGCTGCATGCAACTACGCGTGCGAGGTGGGAGCGAAGGCCTGCTCGGCATACAGGACAGTCCCAGCCGCACTGAGGACGGGAAACATGGACCTGAGGCTCAACTGCACCGTGTTCAGGCTGGACACCGACGCGTCCAACAAGGTGACCGCGGCGAGGTACCTCGACGCCCAGGGGAAAATCCACGTCCAACCCGGCAAGGTCTTCTTCAACGGCATCTGGGGGTTCAATTTGATAAGGCTCATGCTCCTCTCGGGGATAGGCAACCCATACGACCCCACATCAATCGAGGGCTCCCTAGGCCGCGGGGCGGCGATGGGAGTCGGAGGAGCGGCCGTGAGAGGCGTCACGGGCACCCTCGACAACGTCGGGGGCAACTCCTACCCCGCTGGCAACGCACTAGGCGGGGGGTACGCCATGCTCGACCTCGCCGACGACAACTTCGACCACACGGGACTCGACTTCATCGGGGGATCCTACGTCATAGTCGGCTCGTACCTCGGCGGTGGCCCCAACAACTTCGGCCTCTACTCGAGGGCCCCATCCCCAAATATGATGGGCAGCACCTTCAAGGCAGGCATCAAGGACGTCTTCCAGCCACAGAAGTTGAACTTGAACATGCGCCCGAGCGGTATGTGGCCGCCGACGACGGACTGGTTCATAGACCTCGACCCCCACTACGTGGACAAGTACGGCGACCCGGAGCCGCGGCTCACGATGGACTGGGGGATGAACACCGTCAAGGCCGCCAACCACCTCGCCCAGAGGTACGTGTAGATCATGCAGGGGATGGGGGCTGGCAACGTCCAGCTGACCGACCCGGTGCAGACTGAGGATCACATGTTCGCCTGGCCCGCCCACATCAGAGGGGGGGCGAGGATCGGTAACGATCCAAACATCTCAGTGTTCAACAAGTGGCAGCAGTGCTGGACGAGCGAAAACCTCTTCGCCGCAGGCGAAGTCTGCTTCCCAACCGGGGACAACACGACCACCGGGGGCACACACCCGGCCGGCCCGACGTCGTACGTCGCAGCCGAGGGGATCAAGAAGTACCTGCAGAGCCCAGGCGAGCTAGTGTAACCCCGTTTTTAAATAGCTTATCGACCCAAAAATGGCCCCAACTAGGCTGGTAATATGAAGACCCCACCGCTGAAGCACAAAACCTTCAAGGAACGAGACGCCTGGCTCAACAACCTTCACCAGTGCTCGATGATCTTCGATAAGATTCGGGGCTCCCTCGGACCCCGAGGAGGCTACAAGATGGTCACCTACAACAAGGGACCCGAGCAGGTAGTCAAGATCTCGAAGGACATCATATCCGCCCTCGAGGAGTGGGGGATCCAACACCCAGCCGCCTCCTTCATCTGCGAGGCTGCGAAGATGCAGCGGGAGGAATACGGGGACGGCGTGACGCAGTTCACGATCCTCGTCTCAGCCCTGATAATGGCCGCGGAAAAGCTCCGGAGCCAGGGCCTGCACCCGAACAAGATCATCGAGGGGTACAAGAAGGCGGCGAGAAGGTCCCTCGAAACCCTAGAGGGGATATCGCTCGAGATCGATGAGGGCTCTCGTGGTGAAGCCCTCAGGGGCATCGACTGCGGGAGGGGCATACTGACAGGTAGACTGTGCGAGGAGATCCTAGAGGCCTCGACGCTGGCGAGGACAAACGGGTCAACCGACCCGGATAAGGTGCGGTTCTTCAGGGAAAAGGGGGGCGAAAGCTCCGAGTCGAGGCTAATCAACGGAGTCGTACTGAATGGCGAGAAGGCCCACCCGGGTATGCCGGATTCCATAGACGAACCTAGGATAGCCCTGCTCAGCGGCGGATTGGCTCACAGGGTCGAAACCAAGATGCGGGGAGAGGGGCCGACTGAGATCGAGATAACCATCACTAAGCCCCAATCAATGAAACGATTCAGTGACGCCGAACTCGAGAAGAAGAGGACTCAGGTCTCGAAGCTCGGGGAGCTAGGGGTCAACGTGCTCCTGTCCATGCAGCCCCTCGACGACGTCGTGAAGGGACTCCTGACCAAACGGGGAATATTCGCGGTCGACAGGGTGAAAAAGGAAGACATCGAGGCCGTTGCGGACGCCACCGGCGCAGAGGTCACGAGCGGTTTATCTGATCTCTCCAGCGACTGCCTAGGATGCGCTAATAGGATCGGCATCGAGGACCTAAACCCCGAAAAGATGGTCAAGATCACCGGGTGTGTCGTAGCCTCATTTCTCCTCAGGGGAAGCACAGAAAACAGGCTGGATGAGCTCGAAAGCCTGATAAAAAACGCCCTAAAAACGATGAAAATCGTGGAAAAGAGCCCCAGAGCGGTCCCAGGTGGAGGAGCAGCGGAGATGGAGATCTCACGCGACCTATCAAAATACGCCTTAGGCTTCTCAGGCAAGGAGCAGTTGGTCGTAGAGAAGTTCGCCGAGGCCGTGGAGGAGATCCCGCGTAGCCTAGCCATCAACTACGGTCTAGACGAGGTCGAGACCATTGCGAAACTGAGAAGCAGTCACGAGGCGGGCAGGGACGCCACGGGAATCGGCCTTAGGGGATGCTCGGAGGACGTTTGCCTGGACATTCTGCGTACTAAGAAGGCATTGATCGCCAGGGCAGCCAATGTGGCCACAATGATGCTGAACATCGATACCCTGATGATTTCCAACGAGATTGCTAAATTTCATAAGAAGTGACGAGAGCGAGCAAGTCTTAGAACTGCTCGATCCGGGTTTGTTCCCTTAGAGGGAGGACGAGGGCAGCGTTAGGATGCATATGGATATCTCAGTCAATCGCCTCGATAATAGGTCTGACTAAGCTAAGTAGGGAAGCGTTTAAGGTGAGTCACTGATTTGAAAAGCTCCAGTTTTCTGTGGGGGAGCATGAGGGCAGCGGTAAACTCTTCATTAAATTCTTCGCACGCTGCAAGCTCGATGTACTCCGCTTCCCTAGCGACCTTATCAGCCATATGCAATAATCCCCCCGATCTTAGGGTGGCCTCAGCCCCAGCGTGCGCGGCGTTCCCGATGAAGGCGATCCTCGAATTGGGTATGTCAGGGATGAGGCCGATGAGCCTCACGTTGCTTCGATCCAGGTTCCTCCCGAAGCCGCCCGCGATCAGGACCCTGCTCAGGTCCCCCATCTCCACCTTCCTTCTACGCATGAGGATGGAGCAGCCCGTGTATATCGCGGCCTTCGCGAGCATTACCTCGTTGATGTCCCTCTCTGAAACGGTGATGTCTCTGCCCGTTCCACTCTCATCTGCGTGAACGAGGACGAATCTCTTGACGCCTTCGGTCTTCGTAAGTCTCGGCGTCTCGGCTGTTGCGCTGAATCTGCCGAACGCGTCGATAAGCCCCCTCCTGAACAGCTCGGCCACGACGTCGATTATCGCGGAGCCGCAGAGCCCCACCGGCTCCACGCCCCCCAGCACC
>JAUYEB010000066.1 GCA_030691555.1 Candidatus Bathyarchaeota archaeon | reverse complement strand
CTCGACGGAGACCTTCGCGGAGATCCCGTAGCCGATGAGCGCGAGGAGGCCCATGTACGGCGCCTTCTTGGCCAGGCTCACCCCCTGCCAGCGGATGGTGGCGAAGTAGAGGGTGAAGGCGCTTATCGTGCAGAGGGTGAGGAGGCCCACGTACCAGGGGGCTGTGACGTAGGGGAACATGTTTAAGGCCAGGAGGGGGACGGTCACGATCAGGCCCAGGAACATCCAGAGGCTGACCATGTAGTAGGTCAGGTGGAGCGTCGCCTCCATCTTCTGGACGGCTGTGCACGGGCTCCTCAACACCGATCCTAGGAGCTTCTTGGCGCACTGGACGCTGCCGCGCGCCCACCTCCCCTGCTGGGTGCGGAACGCAGACATGTTCGGCGGTATCTCACCCTTCACGGTGAGGTCGCGGAGGTACATCGATCTCCAGCCCCTGATCTGCATCTGGTAGCTGAGGTCCATGTCCTCGCTGAGCGTGTCCCAGCTCCAGCCGCCGACGTCCCTCACCGCGTCCATTCGGAGGAGGCCAACGGAGCCGTTGAAGTTCAATAGGAGGCCCGAGGCGCTCATGGCGGACTGCTCGACTATGTGGTAGCTGTCGATCGCGAGGGAGAACGCCTGCGTGTACATGCTGTAGTCGCGGTTTATGTGGTCCCAGCGGGCCTGGACGAAGCCGATGTGGGGGTCGGTCTCTATGGCGGCGACGGTCCTCTCGAGGAAGTCCCTCGGGGGGACGAAGTCGGCGTCTATCAGGGCGAGGTACTTCCCATTCGTGTACTGGAGGGCGTTCTCGAGGGCGCCCGCCTTGTATCCGACCCGCTTCTCCCTCCTGATGGCCCTGATGTTGACCCCATTAGCCCTCTGCTTCTCCACCTCCCCATCCACGAGCCCGCGGGTCTCGTCTGTGCTGTCGTCAAGCACCAGAATCTCTAGCTTGTCCCTCGGCCAGTCCATGGCGCAGACGGAGTCGATGAGCCTCTCAACGACGAACTTCTCGTTGTATACGGGGAGCTGGACCGTGACGAGGCTGTGGTTTTTAACACTCTCCGTCTTGGGTCCGGTGTATTTCGTGGAGAGCCAGACCATGTAGAAGCAGTTGTAGCCGTATGGTAGGAGCAGGAGGGTGAAGGCGAAGTAGAGGAAAACGAGCACAGTCTCCATCATTGCATTTAGCCTCCCGTTGCTTGATGCAGGGGTACTCCCGGGCGGTGGATTAAATCGGTATCGGCGGGAAAAGAGTTGCGCCTAGCGTCGAGGGGGGTCGGGTTAGAAGAGTATGGACATGCAGGTCAGGGCGCCGTCGCATTTCTGAATCTCTGAGACGTTCAGGGTGACTACTTCGAATCCCGACTCCTCGACCATCTGGTGAGCCTCCTCGTAGCCCTCGGCCATGAGGACTGTGTCGCCGACGGCGAGGGTGTCCGCCGCGTACTCGTCCCTGCTCGGGGGTATGATGACCTGGAAGCCCTCGAGGGCGGGGTGGGCCGCGTACCTCTCGGTGGCTATCATTATCCCCTTACCGAGGTAGGTGACGTAGCTCTTCAGGTGCATTATCCCTGGGTCGAAGACCGTGGAGACGGGGGCGCCGAGCCACTCCTGCATCTGGGCCACCCCCTCGGGGTTCGTGCGCTGGCTTATGCCGCTTACCAGTCGGTCGTCGAGGTGGACGACGTCGCCGCCCTCGACGGTTGCGGGAGACGTGGCCCGCTTGACCTTGACGTACTGCTTGAGGACCGCCTCGACGCCACCCTCCTCCCCCCTGCGGCTCGTCTTCGCCATCCTGCAGACGAGGGCCTTCCCGCCGTGGACGACGGCGTTGTCCTCGACGAAGACGGAGTCGGGGTGCTCGTCGTCGCGGGGCACCCTGATGATCTCTAGCCCCAGCTCGGACAGCGCCTCGCAGTAGGCGGCGTGCTGCTCCCTCGCCAGCCCGAGGTCGATGGTGGAGTGGAGCGGGTGCGTGGAAAGGCAGCTCCTGTACATGTCGCCTATGTCCCTCACGAGCGCGTGCTTCGGCTCCAATGAAACCACTGGGAGGGTATTGCTCCGACGCGTTAAAACGGTTGAGGCCCCGCCAAACCTTATACCCCCTCCCAGCCCCACACATAGCCGTGGAAGATATGCCGATCGACATGTACAAGGTCCTGAGGGAGCTCATGGACGCGCCCGCCGTCACGGGCTTCGAGGAGCCGCGTAGGAAGCGGATAATCGAGTACTATAGCAAGTATTGTGACTCCGTCACCGTCGACGTGATCGGGAACGTGGTGGGGACCCTCGGCTCGGGGGAGAGGGCGGTTATGCTCTCCGGCCACTACGACCAGATCGGCTTCCTCATCAAGCACGTGGACGAGAAGGGGTACGCGAGCTTCGACCAGGTGGGCGGCTGGGACCCGAGGGTCGCCTACGGGACGAGGGTCAGGATATGGGTCGGGGACGGGCCGGGGGACTGCGTCCTCGGAACCATCGGCACGAAGGCGGCGCACCTCACCGACGCGAGCGAGAGGGAGAAGGCGATCCCGCTCAAGGACATGAAGATCGACTTCGGCGCCTCGACCGCCGATGAGGCCGCCAAGATGGGAGTAAAGGTGGGCTGCCCGGTCACGCCAGACACAGGTGTAGCGTACCTCGGCAGGGAGGGCTCCGACCTCGTCATCGGCCCGGCCTTCGACGACATCTGCGCGGTCGCGGCCTTCATCGAGGCCCTCGACATCCTCGCCAAGGACCCACCGAAGAAGATCAAGGTCTACGCGGTCGCCACGACGCAGGAGGAGATCGGGCTCCGCGGCGCACAGGTCTCGGCCTACAACATCCAGCCATGGGCCGCGATAGCGGCGGACGTCACCCACGCCGTGGCACCGGGGGTGGATGCAAACAGGGTCAGCGACGTCCAGATCGGGAAGGGCCCCGTCGTCGGCGTGGGCGCCAACTTCACCCGTGCCCTCTGGGAGATGATGGAGAAGGAGGCGAAGAAGGGCAAGATACCCGTACAGCGGCAGGGGGTCCCCTCGGCGAGCGGAACCGACGCGTGGGCCATACAGGTCACGCGAGGCGGGACCATCACCGGCCTCGTCAGCCTCCCCAACCGCTACATGCACAGCCCCAACGAGGTCGTGAGCCTCAGCGACCTGACCAACGCCGGCCGCCTCATAGCCGCCACCGTCAAGGCCCTCGAAAAGAGCGACCTCAAGCACACGGTCGAGGTCTACCGGAAGAAGTAGCCCCCGTTACAAACCCTTTTTTATAAATCCCCCCAATGATTCTATAGGTGGATTTTTCATGAAGACATCTCAGTTGTTGGGGGCGCTTCTCATCGTCCTGGAGGTGGCCAGCATAGGCCTCTTCCTCGTATGCGGCCAGACCATCTTCTCGATGATGAGCACAGTCTCCCCGAGCGGCGGTGGCCAGATACCCGTCGTCGTCGACGCAGCCACACAGATCGCGACGCTTACCTACGCCTCGGCGCCGAGTAACGGCGGGCTGCTCCCCGTCAAGCTCGGCATAGGGTTCGGCATAACGCTCAGCGACGGCTCATACTCCGTGAAGAACGTTACCACCGTCAACCTCCAGCCGGGAGAGCAGAGGGATGTGAGCCTCACCCTCAAGGTCCCCGTGGCGAGGCTACAGCAGTACGCCAACGGGAATGGGACGCTCAACATCTACACAAGCTTCAGCACCCTCAGCGACCTAGTTAGGCTCGACTACAACGCGCTTGCGGAGGGGGGGACCTGAGATGGCGGTGAGATGGGGCGAGGTGGCGGGGGCGCTCGTCACCTTCCTAGTGCTCGTGGCCCTGCCACTCGGGGCTATCCAGTTCATCCCGAGCGCGACCGTATCGCAGCTTGAGGCGACCGGCCTCAACCTACAGTCACTCGTGACACAGACGGCGATGCTCGGCCTCGTCGTCTCCGCCCTCGCCCTCGTCAAGGCCCTCGTAGCCAGGACCTCGATCACCTACCTGATCGTAGACATATCCTCAAACATAGTCTCCCTCGCCTTCGCCCTCCTCGTCGTCGGCGTCGGCAACATAGGTAACCTCGGCTACAGCAGCTTCAGGCTCACGCAGGCGAAGCTGACGACCGAGATTGTGCTCGACCTCCGCGTCTTCATCTGGCTGACCGTCGCCGTCGTGGGGCTCAGCGTCCTCCAGTCCATCGCCAAGTACAGGGAGGCGAAGAAGGAGGAGGCCCTTAAACAGGTCAAGACCGGGGAGACGACTCCGGTAACAGACACTAGCCCCCCGCCCCCACCCGCGAGCTGAAGAGTAGGCTCCAACTAGTGTTTTATCCCCGCGGGGGTCTCCTAGGGTACCTTGATACGCGTAGCAGTCAGCGGCATACCCAGGGGCTACCAGTTCCCGCGCCCCGACGGCAACTGGCTCAGCGAGAGGCACCGCGAGGAGATACTCTCAGTATCACCGGAGATCGAGCTTGTGGAACTTCCGGAGACCATCGTCCACGGGTTGAAGACGGTCGAGGGCGTCGAGGTCCTCCTCGGCGAGGGGGGAAACCGCACCCACTACGCGGGGGAGCTCGACTGGGGGGACTACCAGAAGTTCTTCACACCGAGCCTCAGGTGGGTCCAGCTCTGCAGCACCGGCTTCAGCGACAACATCACCCCGGGGATACTCGACGGCGGCGTCGTGCTCACGAACAGCCCCGGGATACACACCGTCCCCATCGCCGAGAGCGTGCTGGCTGCCATACTGGAGCACGCGAAGCGGCTCGGGGAGAGGAGGGTAGACCAGGCTGGGCGCCGCTGGAGGCAGATACACTGCGGCGACCTGGAGGGGGCCACCGTCCTACTAATCGGCCTCGGCAACATCGGTGGGAGGGTGGCGAGGCTCTGCAAGGCCTTCGACATGAGGGTCATCGGCACCCGGAGGCGCCCCGAGCCGGTGCCGAACGTCGACCTCGTCTTCCCGGCGAGTGAGATAAGGGAACACCTCCCCGAGGCGGACTATGTTGTCGTCGTCGCCCCCCTCACCCCCGAGACGGAGGGGCTCCTCGGCGAGGAGGAGTTCGAGGCGATGAAGGACACCTGCTACTTCATCAACGTGGGCCGGGGGAGGATAGCGGACGAGGACGCCATGGTCGCCGCGCTCAGGGAGAGGCGGATAGGGGGCGCCTACCTCGACTGCTTCGCCGTCGAGCCCCTGCCCGAGGATAACCCCCTCTGGGGGATGGACAACGTCTTACTCGTGCCCCACGACAGCCACTCCAGCCCCAAGATCGGGGACAGGATAGTCGACCAGTTCGCCGAGAACCTCCGCCGCTACGTCGCGGGGGAGCCGCTGAGGAACGTCTGCGACCCCAGGCGCGGCTACTAGAGAGGGTTAAATCCGCACCACCCCATCTAGTCCCCGATGTCTCTCCTGTTCAAGAAGCTCTGCGGGAGGCTCGTGGATGCCTCCGAGGGCTACGAGGGGATCATGGGCGCCGCCGTCAAGGACCTGACCAACGGCGAGTCCTTCATGGTCAACGGGGACGAGGTCTTCCCCGTCGCAAGCACCATCAAGGTGCCGATACTCATCGAGTACTACAGGCGCGTCGAGGCGAAGATCCTCGACCCCATGACGCCCGTCCGGTACGTGGAGGCTCACAAGGCCGGGGGAAGCGGCGTTATCAAGACCCTCACCCCAGGCGCCGTGACTATGCCACTCACCGACTACGTCGCCCTGATGATCAACGTCAGCGACAACTCCTCGACGAACTACCTGATCGACCTCCTCGGGATGGAGGAGATCAACTCAACCGTCTCCGCCATCGGGCTCCGCGAGACCCGGCTGACTCGGAAGATGATGGACATGGAGGCATTCAAGGCCGGTAAGGACAGCTTCACGACGCCTAGGGAGCTGGTCGCCCTGTTCGAGGAGCTGCACAGCCCGAGGGTCCTCAGCCCCTTCGTCTGCGGGGAGACGCTGAAGATGCTGAGGAGGCCGAAGGAGGGGATGGTCCAGGGGGTGATCAGGAACGCGGTCCCGGACCCGGTCGAGGTCGCCGATAAGTCGGGGTGGGTCTCTGGGGCGACCCTGGACGCGGGGATAGTCTACCAGCCCAGGCGCCCCTACGTAGTCGCTCTGCTCGCGAAGCACATACCCTCGACCGACCTGCACATGGTCGGCGCCCTATCAGTCCTCACGGAGGCCGCGTCCCTCGTCCACGCCTACTTCGAGGAGGTCTCGGCCTCGACGCCGCAGGGCAGGAAGGCCGCGTGAGGCGAGTATTTATCACGTAGATGCGTCGCATTTTCTTGAAGCGGTCCCCATGCAGTTCGCCCACATCACCCACGGAGACGACCCCGACGGCCTCGTCTGCGCCGCCCTCCTCCGCCGCCTCTTCGGCACGGAGACGATACTTGCCAACTACGACGACCTCGAGGAGGCACTCGGGGGGATCGAGCCGGGATACGACTCCCTCTACATAACCGACCTCAACCTCCGTGAGGCGCTCGTCCCGCAGATCGAGAGGATAAGGGGCTTCGCGACGGTCACTATCATCGACCACCACCCCATGGAGCCGACCCTCTCAGCGTGGCTGAGGAGCCTCGGTGTCGAGATCATCCACGACACCTCCGACTGCGCCTCGGCCCTCGTCTACGACCACTTCAAGGAGCAACTTGAAAAGGACGCCGCGCGGCTCGCCGCCTACGCCGCCGTCAACGACATGTTCGAGGATGGCCCGATAGCCTCAAAACTCATGGACGGGATGGACAGGAAGTTCGTGGGGCACGAGGCCCTCCTGCTTGGGTCGGCCCTCGGCAGCGACCAGTCCAAGCCCTTCAAGGAGAGGATCGTCGAGGAGCTGAGCCGCTACGCCTACCCCCACAGGATCAGGGGGGTCGTCGAGGCGGCGATGAGCCAGCTCGAGAAGATCGTGAGGATAAAGGAGACTGTCCCCGGGAGGGCGAAGATACTCGGTAGGCTCGCCTACATGGAGTGCGGCGAAGACCTGAGCACGGGGGAGGTTGCCAACATAGTCATGGACACGCTGCTCGTCCCCGTCGGCCTCTGCTGGAAGGAGCAGGGGGAGATGGTGAACATAAGCATGCGCGGCGAGAGGAGGCTCCCCGAGCACCTCGGGGACATCGCGTCGAGGCTCTCGAAGAGGCACGGCGGCTTCGGCGGCGGCCACGCACGAGCCAGCGGGGCGAAGGTCCCGCGCGCGAAGCTCGACGCCTTCTTGGCCGACCTCGCCGGGGAGCTGAACCCCTAGCGCCCCTTGAGCCTCTGCCTCCACCTGGCACGCCTCTTGGCGTCCCTTATCCGCTCGTCTAGTGGCCTCATCCGTGTCGGGTCGAACGGCATCCACTCGTCCCGCTCCACGTCGGGTCCGATAAGCTCGGTGCTCCTGCAGATGGTCAGCCTCAGGTTCTGGACGCCGTTCACGGGGGGGTCGATCTGGAGCACCTTCATCGCCCGCGCGAGGCGGATCATGGCTATGAGCCTGAGTGGGTTGTCCAGTTCGTACTCGTCGGCCCTCCTGTATGTGACCTCCCTCTCCCGGCCCGTGTCGGAGTAGACGATGACCTCGACGTCCTCGTCCCTCGCCTGTACGGGGTAGAAGAAGCGGCGGAAGACGCGGACGCGTGTGCGCTGCCCCTCGAAGACGACTACGAGGGCGCCGTCGGCGGAGGACAACGTAGGGGATATTTTCGGTCGAATAGAAAAATCCTATCGCCGCGATCAACCGTTAATACCCCCAACCCCACTTTTAATTCTGATAACTATGAAGCTCGCCGAGGTCTCATGGGTCGACGCGCAGTCGATCCTGGGGGGAGTCGACACGGTCATCCTGCCGGTGGGGAGCACGGAGCAGCACGGCCCCCACTGCCCACTGGGGACGGACCACATGACCGCGGAGGCGGTCGCGAACATTGTAGGGGATAGGACCGGGCTGCCGGTGCTCCCGGTCGTCGCCGTCGGCGTAAGCAGCCACCACAGGCAGTTCCCAGGCACCCTCTGGGTCCGCCCCAGCGTCTTCCGCGACTACGTGAGCGACGTGATCCTCAGCGCGTCGAGCCACGGCCCCCGGAAGTTCATCATAGTCAACGGCCACGGCGGCAACACCGCCAGCCTCAAGGAGGTCGCCGAGGACCTGAGGAGCGACGAGGACATATTCACCGCCATAGCGAATGCGTTCCCCGCGAAGCTGGACGGCCACGCGGGGGAGGACGAGACAAGCGTCATGCTCCACCTACGCCCGGAGCTGGTCAAGATGGGAAAGGCCGTCGACACCAAGCAGAACGAGGCCCTCGCGGGCATCAGGATGAAGGCTCAGAAGGTGGGTCCCGCCGATTTCGGCTGGGATACCATCGACCTCAGCCCCACCGGCGTATTCGGCGCGGCGGGGAAGACGATAGAGGCGACGAAGGCGACCGCGCCCCACGGCGAGGAGATCGTCAAGGCTCACGTCGACGAGCTGTGCGCCTTCGCCGAGGAGCTGAAGGCTGCGAAGCTTGAGGACCTCCTCCCCAAGCCGCACAAGTAGTGGAAAAGGTTAGAGTAGGAATCCGCCCTTTAGGGGGTCGTCGGGGTCGATGACCACCTGAGTGAAGCCGGTGATGTAGGCGGAGGCGACCACGTCGGGGACTATCGCCTTGTACTTCCCCACCTTGACCTCCCTCGCTATCCTGCCCGTCATCACGGTGCTGATGGTTGACTCGAACTTGACCTCCTGCCCCGGCTTCAGCTCACCCTTGCCGTAGAGCGCCGCCATGCGTGCGTTCGTACACGTGCCCGCGGGGCTCCTGCACGTCTGCTTGGGGCCGAAGACGTTCCAGTGCCTGCTCGTGTACTCCTTCTTGCTCGGCTTCGTGTAGAAGGTGACGAGGTCGAGTATGTTCAGCGCCGGGTACTCGGGGTGGTCGACCTTAATGCTGTCGGCTATGAAGTTCCTGATCTTCCAACCGAGGGGTATCCACTCGCCCTTGTTCTCTAGGGTGGGCTTTAGGCCGATGCTGTCCGCGTCGATGAAGGCGTACCAGAGGCCGCCGTATGCGATGTCCGCCTCGACCTCACCCACCTTTGGGACGTCGAACTTCATCGTCTTCCAGTAGAAGCTGGGCACGCCCTGCATCGCTATGCTCTTGGCGACGCCGTCCTTCACCTCCACCTTCGTCTTGACTAAGCCGCTGACGGTGTCGAAGGTGATCTCCGTGTACGGCTCCTTCACGTCGACCATGCCCGTGTTTACGAGGGCGGCGCTGCAGCTGTAGGTCGAGTCGCCGCAGGCGCTGAAGTAGCCGTCGGTCCAGAGGTAGATGACGCCGACGTCCGCCTCGGGGACGGTCGCCTCGGTGAGGACGCTGCCCAGCATGCCGTCGAAGCCCCTCGGCTCCTTCATCAGGGTGCCGAGGAGGCTGTGATAATGGTCCTGGAAATACTTCTGCTTCTCCGACATCGTCTTGCCGCGGAGCTTCGGCAGCCCGCCGACGACGATCCTAGTGGACTCGCCGCTGCAGTGGGTGTCGATGCACGAGAGGTATCTGCTGAACTTCAAACCCGTTACACCGGGTACTAGTTAACCTGACCCGTTTATACCGGTTACGTCGAAGCTCATCTCCAGGAGCTGCTTGTTGGCCCTGTAGCGCCACTTTACTATCTTGATCCCGCCCACCTCCCCAGTCTTCGCGCAGTGCTGCTTGCCGCAGGTGTTGACGTTCCAGCCGGGGAGGTGGAAGACCTTCACTACCTTGAGCTCGGCTGGGAGGGGGAAGAGGTCGTAGATGTCGTCGCCCCAGCGGGCCTCGGCGTCGCTGCGGGCCATCTCGTGCACCTCGGTCGGGGCGTCCTCCCCGATCTTCCGGTTCACCGCCTCCTCTATCCCCTGCATCTCCTCGTCGGTGGGCTTCCGGTCAAACTGCACGGTGAGCCCCCCGTGGGCTCCCTGGCTGTAGGCGCTCGCCGACCACTTGGCGCCCCTGCCGAGGACGTGGACGACCGCCCCCTTCAGCACGTGGATGGCGGTGTGCCCCCTGACTTCGTCCGACGCGACCAATACACCTAACCGGGCCCGCACGCGGATTTAAGCGAGACCCGACTAGGTAGAGGTCAACTATATATCTGTGGCTCAGGGTCTATTCAGAGGTGCTTAGGGTTGACGGATAAGCAGCACACTGGGAGGCTCGCGCCGATCAAGGCTTGGCTCGGCGGGGTCACAGAGAAGAGCCTGAGGAACGCGCTTGTTATAATCTTAGTCACAGCCGCCCTGTCCGCGGCCACCGCCTATACTACGGTCGGGAACATCGAGGTGCCCATCGCGGGCGCCGGCGACATGATCAAGAACGCCTCCGCCGTCATAGCCGTCGTCGGGACCCTGCTCGGGTGGGTGCTGTCTACGGTCATCTACCACGGGGGCGCCCGCCTACTCGGCGGGAAGGGGAGCCTGAACAGGATGTTCGCCCTGAGCGGCTACGCGTCGCTCCCCATACTCGGGCAGCAGATCCTCAGGTTCGTGTACTACCCTGTGTTGGGCCAACCCATGTCGACGGCGGCCACCACGGGGCTAGACTTATTCTTCGACGCCTTCAACGTCTTCACCGTCGTGACCCTGATCCTGACGGGGGTCGCGGTGATGATCAACTACGGGCTTTCGGGGAGGAGATCAGCGCTCATAGCACTTCTGCCAACGTTCATCGTCATAGCTCTCGGTCTCGTAACTATGGCCATGGCGAGTAGCGCGCCGACGCAGACAAACGGCGGCATCTTCGGACTACGACCGGGCGGCTGAGAGCGTATAGTTTTTCAATAAAATGGAGTTGCCCAGGCGGTCTCACCGAGGGGATGCGGGGTTCCCTGGAGCCTAAGCCCCCGGGGCCTCTCGCGGCCCATCCCTCAGGGTTCAGGCGCCTCGCGGGGGTCTTGAACGCTGCTCCGACCCTTGAGACGCTCGCACCTGGGCAATTCAAGATACTAGCCGGAGAATATATACCATCTGCGTTGTCTCCCTGAGTCAAATTGAGGCCGCTTCCGAGGCGGGCGAGCCCTGTTTTTGTCCCCGTGCGATAAATAATGTCTCAGTATGTTGGGTCATCGGCAAATTGTGGGGGATCGCCAAACGTCGGTCGCTAGGAGAGCCGATCATTAACAGCTTCAGTGCCGGTTAACGTCACCCGCTGAAGGTGTCACGGCGGCGTCCACGATATGAACTTGGAGGTCGTGTACCTCTGCTTCTGCGCCACGCCGAAGCCGCTCCGGATGA
>JAUYEB010000274.1 GCA_030691555.1 Candidatus Bathyarchaeota archaeon | reverse complement strand
CGGCCTCATAGGCACCAAGTTCGCGATGAACAAGCCCTACTACCGGGAGGGGCTGGCGAAGTACGGGATCAAGGTGGTGGTCCCCGACGAGGAGGACCAGAAGGAGGTCGGCAGGGTGATCTTCGAGGAGCTCGCCTACGGCATCCTGAAGGACGAGAGCCGGAAGAACTACCTCGCCATCATGGATCGGCTCAAGAGGGACGGGGCGCAGGGGGTCATCCTCGGCTGCACCGAGATACCCCTACTCATCAAGCAGGAGCACACCAAGATTCCCGTCTTCGACACGACGACGATCCACGCCGAGGCGGCGCTCCAGTTCGCCCTCAAGGGCTAACGGCCTATCAGCTTCGTCAGCTCGGGCAGCCCGTCGACTATTGCGTCGGGGTGGAGCGTAGCGAGCCTGTCCCTGTCGTGTGTGCCGGTGGTGACGCCGACGGTGTGGACGCCCGCCCGGACCCCCGCCTCCAGGCCGATGGTCGTGTCCTCGACGAAGACGGCCTCCCCCGGCTCCACTCCGAGGCGTTCCAGGGTCAGCTCTATGATGTCGGGGGCGGGCTTCGGGTGGGCGACGTCGTTTATCCCGAGGACGAGGTCGAAGTAGCCGAGGAGGCCGAGCTTGTTGAGGAGGCGCTTGGCGACGTCCGACCTCTTCGTGGTGGCTATGCTCTGCATGTAGCCCGCCTCCTTGAACTGGGCGAGGGTCTCGGGGACGCCGGGGAGTATCCGCGTCTTCCTGGGCCCGACGTCGGCGTATATCTCTATGAACCTGTCCCAGCAGGCCTGGACGCCGCCGTGCTTCTCCGCGGGTAGCACCCGCCTGAACATCTCGGTGAGGGGGAGCCCGATCATCTCCTCGATCGCCTCCCTTGGGCAGTTCAGCTCACCCTGCTCGACGATGACGCGGTTGAATGTCTCGACTATGGCCTCGGTGGAGTCTATGAGGGTGCCGTCGAGGTCGTAGATGACGAGGCGTATGCCGTGGAGCACGGCTGGGAATGGCGCGCCCGGGGATTAAACGGTTCCTAGCACCCAACCTTTTTCCGCGCGCCCTCCATCAGCTACCCATGAAACACTTCTACCACGCCGAGATACCCCTGGAGGACATCGCCTCCCCCGCAGTCGGTGCGAGGAGGAGGTGGCTCATCGACGCTAGTGTTGGCGCGCCCAACTTCACGGTCGCGGAGGTCGAGGTCAAGCCGGGGGGCAGCACCCTCCACCACTCCCACGCCTACGAGCACGCCATGTTCGTGCTGGAGGGCACGGGGGAGGTCGTCGAGTCGACGGGCACCCGGCCCATTACGCCGTGGGAGGTCATATACATCGCCCCCGGCGATCTCCACCAGATAAGGAACAACGGCGGGAAGATGCTCAGGTTCCTATCGATAGAGCCCATGCTTAAAGGGGAAAAGAGAGGGGCTTGACCCAAACCCCATCCTTCGCTAGTTGAACGTTAAGCAGTTTCAGGAATCGGGTTTCTCCGATTTTAACCCCTTCAGGAGGGCGTTCGTCATCCGCTCGGGCAGACTGTCGATCGAGTTCTTCAGCCCATCCATCGACTTCTTCAGCTCCTTCTTCGTGGCTGTGACCTCCTTTGAGATGCTGCCGTATTTTCTGGCCATGGAGTCGAAGTTGTTAGCGGTCTCGGTTCTTAGGCCGCCCATGTTCCCGCCGAGCGCCGCCAAGTTCTCGTTGCTCTCTCTTCTGAGCGAGCCTACGCCCTCTTCGAGTTTCGAGAAGTTTGCGTTGCTGTCCTTCCTGAGCGAGATGAACTCCTCCTCTAGGCGCGTGAAGTGGTACTTCGCCCATTCGAGGGAGTCCATAGTCTCCTTCTCGTAAGGGGTGGGCGGCGTCGTCGTCCCGTAGTCTATCTCGAAGCCTTCGTAGCTCTTCCAAGCCCCGCCGTAATCGGGTTCCCCTTCCCAATGTATCGTCAGTTTTCGGACATAGGGGCTCTTTTTATCTCCGGGTCTTTTCAAATAGAGATCGTCGACGAACCGCTCGATCTTGGCCCTGGGTCCCTCGCAGAAGACTTCCACGCGGCCGCCGCTGACGTTCCTGACAAGGCCGCTGATGCCCCTATCCTCGGCTGAACGCTTCGCGTGCGCCCTGTATCCGACGCCCTGTACGGTGCCTTCGACGAGTATCCTGGCCTTGGCCATTCTGCCTACCTTCGGTTGGTGTGCGATAAAGCTTTGCTCGGCATGTTATTTTGTCAGCTAACACTATTTAAAAGTGCCCACGGCTGTGTTTGTGTGAAGCCTTAGAGTTCTAGGGAGTTCCCAACTGGAAAGGGCGCTGCATCAGGAACACGGTGGCAAAGACGTTCGGGTTCCTGTCGATTGAGCCGGTGAGAAAGCCCCATAAGGCTCCTTTCCAATGGGTTAAATGGCCATGGGTTTACCCGAGGATCAGAAACCAATACGTGGTCTTTGGCTCAGGGTCGTAGTTGTCGTGGTAATTGTCTTCGGCGGCTTTGTCTACTTCACCCAAGTCCATAACCTGATAGAGGATCAGCGAGTGGTCGACGCCATCAGGGCCGACCCAAGGGTGGACTACGCATACATCGAGCTTGGCGGGATCACGCCCCAGTCGAATTTCTACAACCCTACCTTATACCCAGACTATCCACATCTGCAGGGTTACTGGGTGCGGTTCTTCTACGCGTGGGAGTATCCTCAGGACAGCATCCCACTTTCGGAAAACATGAAGATATTCGGATTAATCGATGGGAATCTGGATATAACCATAATTGTGAGGATGCCCGGAAACGGGGTCTTTTATTAAAATAGTTAGTGGAGATTCAGAGTTCTAGGGGGTTCCCGTAGGTCTCCGCGTGGAAGACGTCCCTGAAGGCCCTGCGTGGCTTGGGGTCGGGTGTCTCCGCTGGGACGCCTAGGGGCAGCAGGCAGATGACCTTCTTGTCCTCGGGTATGCCGAGGAGGGGCTTTACCTTCTCCTCCTCGAAGGCGCCTATCCAGCATGTGCCGTATCCGAGACTCCACGCCGCGAGTATCATGTTCTCCGCCGCTATCATGGGGTCCCTCTCCGTCCAGCGGCCGTAGCCGCCGGGGGAGTTGGCGGAGTCGGAGAAGACGGCGAGGAAGGCCCCCGCGTCGGCGGTCCACATCTGGTTCCTCGCGGCCTCGGCGAGCAGCTTCCTCCTGCCGGGGTCGCGGACGACGACGAATCCCCACGGCTGCTTGTTGCCCGC
>JAUYEB010000267.1 GCA_030691555.1 Candidatus Bathyarchaeota archaeon | reverse complement strand
GCACCGACCCCTCCAAGGGTGACGTCATGAAGCTCCAGTTAACACCCGAGACGACCCGAGAATTGTACGCTCGATACATCGCCGGGACATACACCCAGATGTTGGCCCCCATCCCGGTGCCCAGCCTCAACTAAAATATACCCACACGCCCACAACCATACCGTGCAGCAGTTAAAGGGAATACGCACCATAGACCACTCCGAGGCCAGGGACCACAGCCTCGAGACCTGGGTCCTCGACTGCCCCGAGGGCGCGGTCCTCGTCGACGGCGGCATGACGCCTCAGGCCGTAGAGAACATCGCCGCCGAGCTAAAGTCGATGAAGAAGACCTGGAAGGACGTGAAGCTCATCCTCGTCACCCATAAGCACGGAGACCACGTCAAGAACCTCCCCAAGCTGAAGGAGCTAACTGGCGCCCCAGTCAAGGCGCACAAGCTCGAGGCGCCGCTCATCGAGAAGGCCGTCGGGGTCAAGGTCGAGGGTCTCGAAGACGGCCAGGTCATTCCAAACTGCGGCGGCATAGAAGTCATCTGGGTCCCCGGCCACAGCGAGGGCAACGCATGTTACTACCTCAGGGAGCAGAAGGCCATCATCGCAGGTGACACCATATTCAGTGACCCCGACGGCAATCTCATCGCACCTCCCGAGAAGTGGTGCCTAGACGCAAAGCAGGCGGCGAAGGGGATAGAGAGGCTGCTCGGCTACGACTTCGACTACCTCCTCTACACGCACGGCAAGGATGTCATGGGTGGCGCCAAGGCCAAGGTTAAGGAGCTCGTCGACAGCACCCGCGGTCGCGCTTAAAAAATTCTCAATAGACGATGTCGACGGGTATCGACCTCTCCCGGCACAGCTCGGAGACCCTCCCCCTCAGCGTCTTGTAGTAGGGGCTCTCGGCCTTGAGGGCCGACTCGAACATCGGCGCCAGGTCGGGGTAGTTGCCCCCGATGACTCTGCGGATGTCAGGCATGTTACCACACTTTATATTGAGGCGGTCGACCAGCAGCCTGCCCACCCTGTCCGCGAGGACGTTGAGAAGCCCCTCGAGGCCCTCGTCGCTCAGGTAGGGCAGCATCGGCCCGAGGAAGGCGTAGGTAGGTATCCCCGCCTCGCTCAGCACCTTCAACGCGTCGAGCCGCGCAGGGATCGGCGAGGCGCCGGGCTCGAAGGCCCTCCTAACGGAGTCGTCGAGGCTAGTCACCGTGAACCCGACCTCGACCTCGTCGAAGCGTCTCAGTAGGTCGAGGTCACGGAGTACGAGGTCGCTCTTAGTGAGGACGTCGACCCTGAAGCCGTGCTCCAGCAGCACCTCGAGGCACCCCCTCGTGAGGCGGTACCTCCGCTCGGCGGGCTGGTAGGCGTCGGTTACGCTGCTGAGCAGGACCCTACCGCGGGGCCTCTTCGCGGCCTCCTCGCGGAGCCTCTCGACGGCGTTCACCTTGGCGTCTACGAAGCTCCCCCATGCCTCGCCGGGGTGGCCCATCCTCCTCATGAAGCGGGCGTAGCAGTAGGCGCAGGCGTGGCCGCAGCCGAGGTAGGGGTTGACGGCGTAGTCCATGCCGCCGATGCCGCTCCTGCCGAGGATGCCCTTGCACCGGATCTCCCCTATCTCCATACAATCACCCCAGCCACCCGGCAACCTATATATAATCCGTTGGGAAGATTTGAAGCAACAGAGAAGGGAAAAAGTGAACGCCATGAAGGTACTAGTCGTCTACGACAGCAAGACCGGGAACACCCAGAAGATGGCAGAGGCCATCGCGGAGGGCGCGAAGGAGGCCGGGGCCGAGGTCGCCGTGAAGAAGATCGGTGAGCCATTCCCCCTCACCATCCTCGCCGAATACGACGGCGTCGCCTTCGGCAGCCCGACGCGGTACGCCGACGTCACGAACGAGATGAAGGACTTCCTCAGCCACGTCGAGGGCTACGTCAAGCTCGGCAAGATGAAGATGAAGGGGAGGAAGGCCGGAGTCTTCGGCAGCTACGGATACGACGGCGCCTGGGTCATGGAGGAGCGCCTCAAGGGCTACGTCGCCGCCCTCGGCTACACGGTCGACCCCAAGGTCTGCGTCAAGGTCGACAACGAGATCAAGACGAGGATGAAGGAGACCCTCGCCGAGTGCAAGGCCTGGGGTAAGGAGTTCGCCAAGTCACTCAAGTAGCCTCCCCCATTCTCCTCCTCAGTTCCTCCTCCACCAGCTCCCTGTCACCGGGGTTCTCCCTCCATCTCTTCTCCGCCGCCCTCCGCTCCTCGGACGAGATGAAGTCGTCTCCACGGGCCCTATTCAATAACTCGACGAAGCCCCTGTACCTGTTGGCCTGAGCCACTGGCTTGGCCAGCCGAGAGTGGATGATCTCCCTCTGGGTCTTGACCGCCGAGAGGACCGCCAGGGTTGACCTAAGCGCCTCGAGGGCCGCCCTGAACTCCGCCTCGTTCGCCTTGACCCTGGCGTGGGCGAGCTGAAGCACCGGCGTGGCGGGGGCCTCGTAGACGCTCCTGCCGTCCACATTTCTCCTCCCTCCCGAGCGGATCGTCTCGGTCTCGCCCATGAGGAGGGGGAGGACGGCGCCGTCGACCCTCGCAGCGATGTACTTCTTGGTGAGGTTGAACCCGGCGTTGTCCCTGAAGACCTTCTTCAGCAGCCGCGTCTCGAACGATACCGGTAGCGCCCTCATGGCGGCCTCGAGCCGCCCGAGATCGGCCGACTGGCTGGGGTGGAGGAGGTTCCTGAGGTGCTTCACACCCTCGGCGTCCCTGTACGCTATGGCGAGGGTGAGCCACTCCCCACCTGATGTGACCTCTAGGACGGGCATCGGCCTCTTCTCCCCTCCGACGCCCAAGACGGGCACCGTGAGCACACCGTCGGACACGTACTCCATGACCTCGACGTCGCTGAGGTTAGGCACGAGGTCGCCCAGGATGTCACGGATTAGCACGTACCATCGGAGAAAGCTCGCCCTCGACTCCAACTCGGTCGAGGCCCATCTACACTGCCCGGATATTCAAACCATCCGCTCGGGGGTATCCATCACGAGCAGTCGAGACACCCAAGGGTGTAGGGAGCTACTCTTCTTCCCCTTGGCGGCGGTAGCGCCCCTTCCCACCATTGTCGGCCTTCTTCGCCCGACCGCCCCCCCTCGTCGGCAGCCGTGCGAGAAGAGCCTGGACCGGCTTCGGCAGCTTCGACGCGATGTCCGGCACCCTCCACCTGACGACGAGCGCGATGACAATGGCAGACGCGAGCAGCACGACGTAGACGTAGGGAGGACTGGCCGCCATCGCGGCGGCTATCATCGCCTGATCGACGATCGTCAATGGAAGAACCGTCGCCTTCACTATCCCACTGCTGGAGGAGGCGAACTTCCAGTTCCCCCTGACCTGAGCGACAACGTCCCACTCACCCTCCACGAGCGGCGTCACGAGGCTGAACGAGCCGTCGGCCTTCGTGGTCAACGTCTCTGTCGTCACGTTGCCCCCCGAGGCGAGGGTCACGTCGACCATCAGCCCGGCCATGGCCGGGCTCGTGGTCCCGCTCAAACGAAGCTCCTGGTTGACCTTGATCACCTGCGGGTCCAAGGTGACGCTGATGGTCGTTGGCAGAGGCGTCATCGTGAAGGAGGCTGGGGGGCTCTTCGACGGGTGGCTTACGTCGTTTCCGTCGTACGATGCCTGGACCGACCAGACCCCGGGCTGCTTCGGAAGGTAGCTGTACTGGTAGCTGCCGGTGGCGCCCGCCTTCACCCGGATGGAGTCCTTGAAGCTGCCGGTGGTGAAATCTAGCGTTACATTCGCGCCGGGCACCGACGTGTGCCCGAGCGCCTCGACGGTCTCCCCGGCCTGCACGCTCCCCGTGGAGAGGAGGCAGGAGGTCTCCGTCCGAGCCCTCACAGTGAACGAGGAGTCGATGCGTCCGACGTTGCCCATCTCGTCTACGGCGAAGATGCTCCAGTCAACGACGTCCTTGGTGGCGAAGGCGGGCATCTCGCCCTCGTATAGCTGGCCAACCTTGCTGAAATACTCTACCAGCTCCCCCGGGTCCCCGTTCACCGTGAAGTTCATCCAGACGCTCTTCAGGGCATAGGGCGAGGAGATGATCGCCGAGACCTTCTTGGTCTCCCCGGTGAAGACGTCGCCCATCGTGCCGTTCAGAGAAAGCGTAGGCTCGACTGTGCTCGTCTTTATGGAGAAGGGGACGCTGCTGAGGGCGCTGGTCTTCGAGTACTCGGCGATGAGGACGAGGAAGTAGGTCGTCGGCACCCCGCCGCCGTTCCCATAGAGAGTCACCTTCTCGCCGTACGTGAAGCCGCTGACGGTCAACTCGGGCCACTTGAAGCCTAGAATGTTTGTGTTGTAGCCGCCGTAGTTCCCCGTCACGTTGCCCAACACCATGGCGCCCGTCGGCGTGGGCACCCCGTTGATGTCGAGCCCGGCCGACCCGCCGGCCATAGGGTAGAGCCTAACTTCAAAGATGTCCAGGTCATCGGGGGTATCCACATAGACCGTGAAGCCCGAGTACGTCGTGAACTCTACGGCGTATGTATTGTACGTCGTATAGCTTCCGCTTACCGTGGTACGGCCCTTCAGGTCGGCCGTGTAGACCCTGTCGGTGTCGATGTGCTCGATCAGCATGAAGACAGCGGGGTTCTCGCCGCCACTGTCGCCCTCGTCGTTGTGTATGTTGAAGGTGTACTCCCCGCTCGCCGTGGGCGTGAAGAACTGCTCCTTCCCGTCGTTGAAGACTTGTTCAGGCAACCCTTGGGCCTCGGTGAAACGATAGGGCCCGCCTGGTCCGTTGACGTATATGTCATAGTCGGTTTGGGAACTCGTCTCCGTCCAGTTTCCCACGAGGAAGGCGTGGTACTGTCTCCCTTCCTGCAGGGTGTACTTGAGGTCGACGCTGTGTTGGAGGGGTATCTCCGTGGCGTCCACCAACGAGACGGGGGTCCAGAGGTTTGGCGGCCTGATGGTGACGTCGCCCGAGACCGGCGGGGATGACGGGGCCCCGACTTGGATGCCGATATTTATTACGATTAGAAGGATGACGGCGAATGTCTTTAGACCTAATGGTGAATTTGATCCATTCATGTTAGGGGTACCAACTTATTCAGAACTTCATCTCCGTGTATTATTATATAATTTGCGAACCGGAAATACATATTACCCATACATGTTTTCATTTTTTGGGTACATCAAAATCAATCTTTTTCCCAGGTTAACAGTACGTTAATGGGGTTTCTTAATCTCAACGACATAATTTTGAAGAGTCGTAGTGCCATTAGAGTTAGAAGGATACAGCGGGAAAAACGAACACTTCATTAAAGAGTTCGGATTTGTGTAGAACTCCTTTAATGCACTTCTTTCGTCTTAATCTACTACGGGCTAATCCACACCATTATGAAGGGTGGTCCAATCGGCCAATTTATGTTGACGGGTATTGGTGATCCTGGCAACTCTTTCCAATTAGACCCTTTCTTTTCATAGATTATTAATGTGAAAGATTCGGCCTCATCGACTGGATGTGTGGCGATAACGTCCTGCCATTCCTG
>JAUYEB010000093.1 GCA_030691555.1 Candidatus Bathyarchaeota archaeon | reverse complement strand
GGGAGCAGCTTCCAGCGCATAGGCAGGCGCAAGGGGTTCACACTCAGCGTAGTCAACGCCGCGGTCTACTTGGAGCGCGACGGTGACAGCGTCAAGGAGGCGAGGATAGCCCTAGGGAGCGTGGCGCCGACGCCCATCCGCGTCCCGAGGGCCGAGGATACCATCAGGGGTAAGAAGATGAGCGAGAGCCTGTTAGAGGAGGCCGCCAGTGTCTGCATGGGCGAGGCGAAGCCCATCGACGACGTCAGGGGCACAGCCGAGTACCGCAGGGACATGGTGGGCGTCCTCGTTAAACGCGCCATGCGTGAGGCGTGGCGACGCTCAGGAGGCGAGCTGTGATGGTGAACTTCGAGCTAAACGGCGCCGACGTATCGGTCGAGGCGCCGGCGACGATGACCCTCGTGGACATGCTGCGCGTCGAGCTCGGCGTGACGAGCGTGAAGAAGGGCTGCGAGCAGGGGGAGTGCGGGGCCTGTACGGTGCTGGTCGACGGCTACCCGATGACCTCGTGCCTCATCCTCGCGCCGCAGGTCGAGGGGCGCCACGTCTGCACAGTCGAGGGGCTCGCCGACAACCCGCTGATGAAGGAGCTCAGGGAGGCGTTCATGGAGAACGGCGCCGTCCAGTGCGGCTTCTGCACCCCGGGGGTGCTGCTGAGCGCCTACGCGCTCCTCCGGGACAACAGGCGCCCCACGGAGGAGGAGGTCAAGACGGGGATAGAGGGGAACATCTGCCGCTGCACGGGCTACGTGAAGATAATCGAGGCCATCCTCGATGCGGCGGAGCGCATAGCCCCCGACTGACCCCCAACCTTATCCCGATCCGATGTTCTTGGTTTTCCAGAATGTCCGAGAAGACCTTCTGGGACCACCTCGACCGCCTCGTGGCCGATGGACGTATCATAGTCGATAACCCCCGGGGGACGCACGACGGCGGCTCGAATACGGTCGTCTACCCGGTCGACTACGGCTACCTCGAAGGCACCTCCTCGATGGACAGCGACGGCATCGACGTCTTCGTCGGCTCCGACCCCGAACAGAGAATCGACGCAATCGTCTGCACGCTCGACCTCGTCAAGAGGGACTCGGAGATCAAGGTCCTGTTGGGGTGCACCGAGGAGGAGAAGCGGGCGATCCTCCGCCTCTTCGAGGCGTACCCGTCGATGCGGGGCCTACTCGTCAGGCGAGGCTGAGCTTTTAAGCCGTAGCCGCGTATCAGACTGGGATGAGCGACCCCGAGATATTCGCAAGGGCCAACGAGTTCCTCGCCTCGGGGCGGAGCGTGGTCCTCTGCACTCTAGTCGAGAAGAAGGGCTCGGGGCCGAGGGAGCCCGGCGCCAAGATGCTGGTGACGCCGGACGGTAAGGCGCTCGGCACCATAGGGGGCGGGGGGATGGAGAGGCTGCTCATAAAGGAGGCGCTGGAGGCGCTCGCGGAGGGGAGGCCTAGGACGCTCCACTTCGCCATGGGGATACCCCCACGCGAGGGGATGATCGCCATCGACTCCAAGTGCGGGGGGGAGGTCAAGGTATTCATGGACATCGTCAAACCGGAGCCACGGCTCATAATCATGGGCTCGGGCTGGATAGCCCAGGCCACGGCGCGCTACGCGAAGGACTGCGGCTTCGAGGTCACCGTCGTCGACGACGCCGAGACCGCGAGGCAGGAATACTTCCCCGGGATGACAGTCGTCAACGGGAAATACCCGGAGTCGCTGAAGGGCGTCGAGATTCGGCCGAGCGACTTCGTCGCCGTCATCCACGGGGAGACCCCCTTCGAGCTCGCCGCACTGCGCCACGCCGCGAAGGCCCGACCCACCTATATCGGGCTCCTCGGAAGCGCAAACAAGGCGAGGAAGCATAAGGAGCAGCTCAAATCGGAGGGACTCGACGAGAAGGCGCTCGAAGCGATGCACGCCCCCATCGGCATCGACATCAACGCCGAGACCCCCGAGGAGATCGGCGTCAGCATAGTCGCCGAGATGATCCGGGTCAAGCGCGGCTAAGAGAACACTTTTTCTCCCGAGCCTCGGTCTGCCGATTATGCTAGATAAACATTCTTCTCAATGTTCCTTATATCACGAGCCCGGAAGCCTTACTTGGAGACATGGATTTGGAGGACGATACATACGGCTCGATCTTCAAGGCACTCCAGCACCCGATCCGGAGGCGAATCTTGAAGATGCTCGACGCCGGGCCATCATCATATACCGACATCCTTCGGAGCCTCAACATCGACAACGGGCTCCTCAACTACCATCTGGATAACCTCGGGGAGCTTGTCTCCAAACTCCCCGATGAGCGGTACACACTCTCCGAATACGGGCGAGCCGCCGTCGCACTCAACCAACGAGTCGAGGAGCCCGCTCCCCGGGAGGAAGTAAGAGTGATGGAACACAAGATAGATTCGAGAGTCTTGAAGGCTGCGACCGCTTTGCTGCTCGTGGCGGTGGTCACGTTCGCCGGCCTGTATATCGACCTTAATGGAAAATATAGCGCCCTAACCTTAGCGAACGAAGATACCAAGGCTAGACTCACTGAGAGCGAAACGAAGCTAGAGGGGCTATCTACTTTAATGGCGTTGGAGACCTTCGTAAAAGAAAGTTCTGATTTTAAGGTCGTTTACTCGTTTACAAGTTCTTATTATCAGAGTTATGTCACGTACCTAACCTCTAATGGAAATGTGACGAAACGGTTTGATTCGTCTGGGTTGCCATGGGTCTTCGTTTACGTCCCCGAAGCGGGGGCGACACTCACCCTCATAGCCATTGTCCAATCCGGAGAAGGCACCAAGGCGCCTATAACCGTCCAGAAGGCCAAATCGGGGCGGCTCGGATTAGACGTAATCAGTAAAGACGATGTTGTTTTCAGCGGAGAAGCTTTTCCGTTTGCAGAGTTCAGTGTCCCTCTTCCCGAATCAGGTTGGTATCTTGTAAGTAGCCAAGGCCTGATAGATGGCAATAGTCTAGGCTACCATTATAGTCCGGCTGAAGGTAACTTCAACCTTCATCTCCAGATCCAGCTGAGTTTGAATGGTGAAAGAACACTCTTTGGCGCAAGTGGTAGCTACTAGGCTCCTTTATGGCGCGCATACCTGCCATCGGCCTTGACATAAACGAGGAGATCTCTGAGGGGCGTCAACTTAATCACCGAGATGATCCGCGTGAGCGCGGCTAGAGGCGTATCTCGAACCGGCACACATCGGAGCCCGTGAGGCCCGATTCTAATAGCTTCACCTCTACCTGTCGTCCGAGGACGCTCTGCCAGTAGGTCCGCGCGAAGGTCTCGCCGCATTTGCAGTAGGTCGGCGACATCTTCTCCCCCTCGGGCAGCCCCCTCGTTAGGGCGCAGAAGCAGCGCTTCTTCATCCCGAAGCCCCGGGGCGTGTATACCTGGTAGAGGACGCCGTCGCCCCGCTCCAGTCTGCTGCTCGCCTTCGCCGCCTTGACCTCGGCGTCGATGAACGCCTCCTCCGTCTTGGCCTTCTTCCTCTTCGCGAGGCCGGCGTCTATCGCGCGTTTGTTTACCTCGCTGCAGTTCTTGCCGCACGCCTCCATACGCTGCACCGCGTCTCCTCGGGGAGGAGCGCGTCCATCCTGTCCACGGCGCCGTTGACCCAG
>JAUYEB010000142.1 GCA_030691555.1 Candidatus Bathyarchaeota archaeon | reverse complement strand
TCACTGTCTCCAAGGCCGGGGCCGTGGTCAAGACCTTCACGGGGACGGCGGCGGCCGACGGCACCTACACGGCAACGCTCGACACGAAGGACATCGCCCCCGGCAGCTACGACATGGCCGTAAAACTGGTCGTCAAGGCCGGCCCGGTCGGCCTGGGCAGCCTCGACGAGTACACGCTGACGGTCAGCGAGAAGCCGGTGGACTACACGCTCTACGCCGCCATACTCGCTGCGATAGTCGTCGTGGTCGCGGCCGGGTACATAGTACTCAGAAGAAGAAAGAAGTAGGCGGGCCCCGAACCCGTTCCCTTTTTTTAATACCGTGCAACATATTCCTCTAGGTATACCCGAGGTGCACCGATGGGCTTCCTCTCGTTCCTCGCGAAGAAGGTCATCTTCGCCGCCGTGACCATCCTCATCATAATGACCCTGAACTTCGCGATATTCCGCCTCATGCCGGGGGACCCCATAGCGATGCTCGCGGACCAGATAAGGCTGAGGCCAGAGCAGGTGCAGAGGCTCTACGAGCTATTCGGCCTCGGTAAGCCTCTCTGGGAGCAGTACGTGCTCTACATGAGCCAGACGCTCCAGGGGTTCCTCGGCTACTCGTACTACACGCAGCACCCGGTGACCCAGGACATCATGGACAGGCTCCCCAACACTCTGCTCCTCGTCGGGACCTCAACGATCATATCCATAGTGATAGGCATGGTCATAGGGATAGTCGCCGCGGCCAAGAGGGGGAGCGCCGTCGACGTCGGGGCGATCTCCTTCGGCTTCCTGGGGAACTCGGTCCCGACTTTCTGGCTGGGGCTGCTCCTGCTGCTAATATTTGGCGTGAACCTGCAGTGGTTCCCCCTGAGGGGGACGACGAGCGTCCCGGCGCCGACGGAGCCGATCGCGCTGGTGCTTGATATTATGTGGCACATGGCGCTCCCGACCCTCGTCCTGGTCATCATCCAGTTCGGGGGGTTCGCGCTCATCATGAGGGCGGCGATGATGGATGTGCTGACCGAGGACTACATCACCCTCGCGAGGGCGAAGGGTGTGGAGGAGAGGAGCGTCCTCTACAAGCACGCCCTACGGAACGCGATGCTCCCCATGGTGACGGTCATCGCCCTAGCCTTCGGGTTCACCCTGAGCGGGGCGCTGCTGACCGAGACGGTCTTCTCGTGGTACGGCCTCGGAAGGTACATCTGGGACGCCATATTGAGGCAGGACTTCCCCGCCCTCCAGGGGATATTCTTCATAATATCCGTCATGGTCGTCGCGGCGAACCTGATCGCCGACATAGTGTACGGGTTCCTCGACCCGAGGGTGAAACACGACTAGGTGACCCTTGATGGAGCAGAGAAAACAGGCGCTCAGGGGGCTCCGGGAGTTCGCCGGTCTCTACGCCAGGAGCAGGCTGGGCGTCGCCGGCCTCGCCCTCCTCCTCACCTTCATAGGGATCGGGCTCCTCGCCCCCCTGATGACGCCCTACGACCCCCAGTACTCGATGCAGCTGGCGAACTTCAGGGCGAAGCCGGTGTGGCTCGACGCGTCCATACCGAGGAACACCTACTACGTCAAGGACCCTGGGTTCACATCGGCGGCGTCCATGGGTGACTGGACGATCGGTAATACCGGCTTATCCGTCCAGTGGTCCGGGCAGGCCGGGTACCCGGGCATCCCGCTTGTGGAGCAGGGGAGCGGCCCGGGGTCCCTTGAGATATCCTCAACGAACACCGCCGGCGACGGGACGCTGACGCTGGGCTACCCGATAACCTACAGCTACATCCCGCCCCACAGGTTCTCCGTCCACGTCGCCTACAAGGCCGATGTGCAGGGAGACGCGACGTGGAACGCGCAGATGATCCTCAGGCAGACCACCGGCGCGGAGCTGCTCCTCTGGGACTCGGGGCCCCAGCGCGGCTCCGTCGACTGGTCCATCCCGAAGCCACAGATAGACACGAACGACGCGACCCTCAGGATCAGGCTCTTCAAGGACATCCTCGCCGACGCATCGAAGCTGTTCCCGGCCAAGGGGGACTACTCCCTCGTCTTCAAGGTGAACACCAAGACCGAGGGGGGGAGCGTGAAGCTCTACGTAGACGACTTCACGGCGAGGGTCTGGGGGGACGCCTTCGGTTACCTCGGGACGGACAACTACGGCAGGGACATATTCACCCAGCTCGTCTACGGGAGCCGGATATCCATCCTCATAGGCGTCTTCTCCGCCGTCATAGCGGTCTTCCTCGGCCTCCTCGTCGGCCTGACCTCGGGCTACGTCGGCGGGTGGATAGACGAGCTGCTGATGAGGTTCAACGACATACTCCTCACCATCCCGGGCCTCCCCCTGCTGATTGTCCTCACGGCGGTCATCGGCCCGAGCATAATCTCTGTCGTCGTCCTGATCGGGTTCCTAGGCTGGATGGGGATAGCGCGGCTGATCAGGTCCCAGGTGCTCTCGCTCAAGACCAAGGCCTTCGTCGAGGCGGCGAGGGCCAGCGGCGGCGGGACATGGCACATAATCGGGAGGCACCTAGTCCCGAACGTCATAACTATGGCATACACCCAGCTGGCGCTGACGGTGCCGGGCGCCATAGTGACCGAGGCGGCCCTCAGCTTCCTCGGCCTCGGCGACCCGTTCCTGCAGACTTGGGGGAAGATGCTCCACGACGTGCAGTACTACGGGGCGGTCTCCGAGTGGTGGTGGGCGATCCCGCCCGGCCTCTGCATCGCACTGCTCTCCATGGCCTTCGTCTTCATCGGGTACGCCATGGACGACATACTGAACCCGAAGCTCAGGGGGCGATGAGATGACGAAGCTACTAGAGGTCAGGGACCTGAAGATGTACTACTCCACGATGAGGGGGGACGTCAAGGCCGTGGACGACGTCAGCTTCGCCATCGAGAAGGGCGAGTCCCTCGGCCTCGCCGGCGAGTCGGGGTGCGGGAAGACGAGCGTGGCCCTCGCCCTCATGAAGCTCTACCCGTCGAACGCCAAGATCCTCAGCGGCGAGGTCCTCCTCGACGGCGTCGACATACTCAAGATGAGCGACGAGGAGATCCGGCGCGAGGTCAGGTGGAGGAGGATATCCATGGTGCCCCAGGCGGCGATGACCGCCCTCAACCCCGTCTTCACGATCAAGGACCAGATCGTCGAGGCGATATTAACACACGAGGACGTTTCCGAGAAGGAGGCCGGCGAGAGGGCCGTCGAGCTCCTTAGGAGGGTCGGCATAGACCCCTCGCGTGCCTCCAACTACCCCCACGAGTTCAGCGGCGGGATGAAGCAGAGGGCGATGATGGCGATGGCGCTGAGCTGCAACCCGGACCTCGTGATAGCCGACGAGCCGACGACCGCCCTCGACGTCATCGTCCAGGCCCAGGTGCTCAAGGAGATAAAGAAGCTGCAGAAGGAGCTCGGCCTCTCCATGATACTGATCTCCCACGACCTCTCCGTCGTCGCCGAGACCTGCGACAAGACGATAATAATGTACGCCGGGAACATCGCCGAGGACTCCACCACCCTAGAGATATTTAGGCACCCCCTCCACCCCTACTCCATCGGCCTCATAGGCGCCTTCCCGAAGCTCACTGGCGAGAGGAAGAGGCTTGAATCCATCAAGGGCAACCCCCCGAACCTCCTCAACCCCCCGCCAGGCTGCAGGTTCCACCCCAGATGCCCATACGCGAAGGACGTGTGCAAGGTGGTCCCGCCGCCCCTCCAGGAGACGCACATCGGACACAGGGTCGCGTGCCACATGGTCAACAGACACCCGGAGTACAGGTGAAGCAGATGACTGGCGACGAACTGATCAGGGTCGAGAACCTCAAGAAGTACTTCCCCGTCAGGACCGGCGTACTCGCGAGCCTGATGAGGAGGGAGGCCCAGATGATCAAGGCCATCGACGGCGTGAGCTTCTCCATACCCCGGGGAGAGATATTCGGGATAGTGGGGGAGAGCGGCTCGGGGAAGACTACCACAGGCAGGGCCATCCTCCGGCTGGAGGAGCCAACGAGCGGAAGCGTCACATTCGAGGGCACCGACATAGTCAAGCTCGACAAGGGCGAGATGAAGAAGCTGCGCAGGGAGATGCAGCTCATCTTCCAGGACCCATTCGAGTCGCTGAACCCGAAGATGACGATCTACGAGGCGGTCGTCGAGCCCCTCGAAATACACGGCATAGGCAAGAGCGACGAGGAGAGGCGCGGGCTCGTCTCAGCCGCGCTCGAGGAGGTCCAGCTCATCCCCCCCGAGGACTTCCTCTTCAGGTACCCGCACGAACTCAGCGGTGGGCAGCGCCAGAGGGTCGCCATCGCGAGGGCCCTCATACTGCGCCCCAAGTTCATCGTCGCCGACGAGCCCGTCTCCATGCTCGACGTCTCGATAAGGACCGAGGTCCTCAACCTCATGCTCGACCTGCAGGAGAAGCTCGGCCTCACCTACCTCTTCATCACGCACGACCTCGCCATAGCGAGGTACATGTCGAGCAGCGTCGGGGTCATGTACCTCGGGAGGATCATAGAGTTCGGCGAGGTCTCGGACGTGCTCGACGACCCCGACCACCCCTACACGCAGGCGCTCATGGCCGCCGTGCCGGTCCCCGACGCAGAGAAGAAGAGAGGGGACCTACCCATCAGGGGCGAGACCCCCCAGCCGATCAACCTGCCCCAGGGCTGCAGGTTCAACCCCCGGTGCCCATACGCCTTTGATAGGTGCTTCAAGGAGGACCCGATGCTCTTCATGGTGGAGCCCGGCCATGGGGCTGCTTGCTTCCTGTATGAGGAGTTTCACAGCGGGCGCCTCGAGCGGGGCAGGTTACCCAAGGACTAAATTGCACGGTAGAGTCAACTGGGGCGCGTCGAAGGGAGAACCTTTTATCGGTTCCAAATGACGCCCTCCCCCTTCGATCTTATATGGTGTGAAAGCCGCCGCATTTCACCGTTTTTGACCTCTTCCATGCAATACTTGGGCGACCGTGTGTTGAGAATGATTAAATCTATAAAATGTGATTTCTTATTGTTATCGACTGGATGGTGTGTTTATGGCGAGCGGCGCTTCTGGCGAGGTTGTTCACTGCCCCAACTGTAAGGAGGACGTCCCCAAGACCCTCTATTGCCTCAACTGTGGCTTCCCCCTCTACAAGGAGGAGCAGGTGAAGGAGGAGAAACCGACACTGGAGGCAACGGAGGAGAAAAAGCCGGAGGTGAAGGCGGAGCCGGTCGCGCCTTCGGAGGACGCCGTCATATTGGTTGACGATGAACCCGGGGAGGAGAACCCCAAGCCCGAGCCTACAGTGGCGATGGCACCCGAGCCCGCCCCGGAGATGAAGCCGGCGGCCCCAGCCGTCGCAGAGCAGCCCGTCGAGCAGGTCGAGCCCGTCACGCCTCCCATAATCGTGGAGGTCAAACCCTTCGACCCTCCAGCCGAGGTGAAGGAGGTTGAAGCCTCCAAGCCCGAGGAGACCGTCGCCCCAGTAGTAGAGACCCCTCCCCCACAGGTAATCGAACCAGTGCCATCGGTTGCGAGCGAGCCCTTATCTACGCCTGAAGAGGCTTCAACAGCAGAGGCGGTTGAGATGGTCGAGGGGTACCAGGAAGAGGTCGTGAAGAAGGGCTATGTCCCAGACCCGCTGTCGAAGGACCTCATGGAGAACCTCTCTAAGAGCATCTCCCTGAGGCTCAAACTCGTGAAGCTGTACAGGGAGGGCGTTATGAAGGAGGAGACTTTCACGAAGCTCTTCGACGAGTACCTAACCGAGGGTAGGGTCTGGTCCACGCGCCGCGACGAGATGCTCGCCAAGCTCTCAGGCGAGGTCGAGGAGATGGAGGACTCCTACGTGAACGCGACCAGTGCTTTAGAATTCCTCGAGATCAAGAAGTCGATCGGGGACATCTCCGACGACGAGTACGCCGCAAAGTCCCCCGCGTACCGGTGGGACATCGACCACTTCGACTTCCTCGCCGGCGAAAAGAGGAACAAGATCGCCTACCTCGAGAACATAGGCGTGGCGCTGTCCGCCGAGGAGCTCAAGGAGCTTAGGGAGTTCGCCAGCCTCCAGTACAACACCGTGGACGCCCTCCAGATGACGAGCGAGGAGGGCCTGTCGAGGGTGAAGGAGAGCCTCTACGAGGCCATAAAGACCCTGGGCTGACCCGCCTCTAGGTTTCCTTCTCTTCCGGCTCTTTCTTCCGGTGTGTCGCGTAGATGAACACCGCGGCACCCATCGAGATGATGGCCATCACAGAGTACATGTATAGGGGCCTCGGCGGGACCCCGTCCCCCAGGATCGTCGTCGCCATGATCGGGCCTATCGCCATCCCGAGGAACCTGGCCGAGTTCAGGAACCCCATCCCGGTCCCCTTCCTCCCCGACCTGCCACCCAGGAGGTTGGGCGGGATGCCCGCCTGTATCCCCCCGATCACGATCCTGAGAGCTATGAACTGGATCGGGTTGAAGACGAAGGCGGTCGCCATGATCGCGGCCGCCGCCCCGACGGATAGGAGGGGCAGGGTACGATCGTTGACGGCGTTCGTCAGCATGGGCGTCGCTATGGCGAAGGCGATGCCGTTCAATATCGTGGCCGCCGCCGTCCAGAGCAGGAGCTGATCGTCTGGGACGCCCAGAGACGCGAGGAACCAGGAGATCGCCGGGGCGATGAAGCTGATGCAGACGTAGACCAGGATGAGCGCCACGATGTCGGGGATGAGGCTCTTGAAGTCCGAGAAGTCGAATGACTTGGCGTCGACGTCCCTCCCCGCCGGCGGGGGGAGTGTCAGCTTCACGACGACGGGGAGGATGAGGACGAAGAGGATGGCCGAGGCCACCATGGTGAGGCGGTACCCGATCAGGGAAGCCATCACGCCGCCTATCCCGGGTGACACGAGCCCACCCATAGTCATCGCGGCCATCTGGTAGCTGAGGGCCTTCTTCAGATCCCGAGAGGGGACGGCCGAGGCGACTATCGCGAACATGACGGTGCTGATGCCGCCGAATCCCCCCTGCAGGGCCCTGAAGAACACTATCTGCAGTACATTCGTCGAGAAGGCCATGCCGGCGTAGACGACGATGTTCCCCGCCAACACGAAGAGGAGCACCTTCTTGGTGCCTACGCGGTCGCACATCCAACCCCAGAACGGCGCAGTGATGGCCATGATGGTCGACGCGACGAATGAGGAGGTACCCGTCCACCCCGTCGCCCCGATGAGGGTCTCGTTGAACTCGCTGCTGATGAAGAGCGGCATGAAGCTCCCCATCAGGTTGAAGGCGACCGAGACGAGGAACTGGACGACGAGCGCAGCGGTCACCGTATCCATACGCGTAATCGTCCTGATCGGGTGCCGCGCGTCGATCTCCAAGCCGCATCTCTTCTAGGAGGGGTGCCCTCACGTTGGGTTCCCAGATAACATGGAGACCGATTTAAACGATGCTGTGTCGATTAGAACCGTTATTTACCCGCGGGCACGCATCAGGGAGTAGGAACGCGCATGGTCGACGTGATTCAGCAGATAGGGAAGAACGTCAAGCTGGGCAAGAACGTCCGCATGTGGCACTTCACCTACGTTGGGGACAACACGGAGATCGGGGACGACACAAAGATCGGGTCACTCGTCCACATCGACTATAATGTGAAGATCGGGAAGAGGTGTAAGATCGAGGGCTCGGCCTACATTCCGCCCCTCACGGTCATCGGCGACGACGTCTTCGTCGGCCCCGGCGTGATATTCACGAACGACCCCTACCCGATGTCGCCGAAGATGCTGGGCGTGAAGGTCGAGGACGGGGCCATCGTCTGCGCCGGCTCCATGCTAAAGGCTGGAGTGACGGTGGGAAAGAAGGCGGTCGTGGGCTTCGGGTCGGTCGTCACGAGGGACGTACCCCCCGAGACGGTCGTCTTCGGTAACCCCGCCAAGCCGAGGATGACACTCGCCGAGTACACCGCGAAGAAGAAGGAATGGGAAGCAGCCGAGTAACCAACCAACACGAGGTACGACGCATTGCCACGCATCCAGGACCTGCTAAAGGGTAGTGACCAATGGGGGGCTTACACACTCCAAGACGAGGCCGCGGGGAGCCTGGATGAGTTCGACAGGGCCACGGCGAAGGGCAGAGATGTAACAGAGCCACGTGCATCACGCTACCTCTCAGAGAAGGAATTCAGCATCAACTACCCTGAGGGAAAGAAGTTCGCCCTCTGCCTCACCCACGACATCGACAAAGCCTACTTGAGCGATGGGAGGAAGCTGATCAACCTCCTAAGAAGCCGTCTTGGGAGGCGAACCCTGGGCGAAAACCTCGGCGACCTCTCCTCTAAGGAGAAACCGAACTGCAACTTCGACGATATCATGAACCTCGAGGAACGGTATGGGGCGAAGTCGACATTCTTCCTACTCGCACTAGGGTCGGGGGAGAAGGACTACAACTATGACGTCGACAGCCTTAGCGACTATATGTCGGCTATCCTCAACAGGGGATTCGAGGTGGGATTCCACGCGCTGCCCTGTCCCGAAATTGATTTCAAGATGGTTTTAAATGGTTTTAATTCATAGAGGATTTCGATTAACCTCCTTCCGTATTTTGAGAGTATTTAACCCCTTATAAGTAAAGATCTAGTCAAGACTGGATTTCATGGGTTATTCGGAATCCTCTCATATTATTTGATTTAAAGGCCATCCTAGACATATCACAAACACCTCATCCTCCCGCAGAACCCGTTTCCATCGACTCAACTGAACAAGCGATCCGTCGAAAAACCGAAGAAATCACAATCATAGACGCTTATGGACACTTCTCAGAGACTAATCTAAAGCAGAAAGCCGTCGAACATGATAATCATGGCCTTCCAGGCCCATAGCGGGTTGTTTACACTTCATGATCAGGCTTCTTTCCTACGGTTGACGCTCTATTGGTCACTCAGCGGGTTAATGATTCTTCTAATTGAAAGGCTCTATTATTGGCTGAAAACTGGAATACGGATTTAAGACCATTTTAAACCAGTTACCATTGAATAACGGGACAGGGCAGCGCGCGCGGGGGCTGCCGGTGGGTACGCTTGTTGTTTGTTGGTTGGATGCTAGCCGCTGGGCGTCGATGAACGTGGTCATGAAGCATTGAAGACACAGGACCCGGTGATTTAAGACGAACTCACCTCGTGGTGGGTGAGGGGTACCTGAAGGGTAGGGGAGTTATTGGGATAGTTTTTCATTTGATTCGTGGGTGTGTTATGTATGCGTGTTGTCCTCGTGATTGGGACTAGGCCGCAGATAATCAAGTCGGCTCCGATTGTTCATGCTGCTGGGGGTTTTCCGGGGTTGGAGTTGTTGATTGTGCATACTGGGCAGCATTATGATTATGCGATGTCTCGGGAGTTCTTTAACGAGTTGGGGTTGCCGGATCCTGTTGTGAATCTTGGTGTGGGTTCGGGTAGTCATGGTTGGCAGACGGGGCAGGTGTTGATAGGGTTGGAGAAGGCGTTCACGGAGCTGAAGCCGGATGTGGTGTTGGTGCCGGGTGACACGAACTCGACGCTGGCCGGGGCGTTGGCGGCGACTAAGATGCATATTCCGATTGCTCATGTGGAGTCGGGTGCGAGGAGCTTCGACAGGAGGATGCCGGAGGAGGTCAACAGGGTCATCGTGGATCACATTTCTGATCTCCTCTTCGCCGTATCGCAGAACTGTGTGAATAATCTGCTGAAGGAGGGTATTCCCAAGGATAGGATCAGGCTCGTGGGGGACACGATGTACGAGAGTGTCCAGCTTC
>JAUYEB010000007.1 GCA_030691555.1 Candidatus Bathyarchaeota archaeon | reverse complement strand
GGGAAGATTCTCGCCTGCATCGCCAACTACTGGGAGCACGCCCAGCGGGAGGCGAGGCAGCTCAACATGTTCCTAAAGAGCCCCGACGCCGTCGTCGGGCCCGGGGACACGATAAGGCTCCCCGAGTTCACTGAGCCGTGGATCTTCATGCACGAGGCCGAGCTTGCGATAGTCATCAGGGGGCCGGCGAAGATGGTGGCGAGGGAGAACTGGAGGAGCGTCGTCTTTGGCTACACGTCCTTAATCGACGTTTCGGCGCGGGAGCAGGGGAGGAAGACGTGGAAGGCGGGGAGCTGGCTGGGGAAGAGCTTCGACACCTTCGCCCCCATCGGTCCCTGCATCACCACAGCGGACGAGATACCCGAGCCCAACGACCTCGTGGTCAGGTTCTGGGACGACGGGCAGCTCCGCCACAACTACAGCACTGACGACATGGAGCACCGCGTCCCAGAGCTGGTGGAATTCGCCTCCACGGTTATGACCCTCAACTCAGGTGACATAATCGCCTGCGGCACAAACCACGAGGGGCTCGGCGCCCTACAGGACGGGGAGGTCGTCGAAATAGAGATACGGGGCATAGGCCGCATGTCGCTAAACGTGGTTGATCCCCTGAAGAGGAAGTGGGAGCGCGGCGTCTACATGGGGGCCGACTCCACCAACCCGGAGGCGGTGAAGCGGCACCGCCCCCAAACCGGCTAAGCCGCGCTAAAACTGCTTGAGCGGCGGCTTGAGGTCGAGGGGGATCGGCGGCTTGTACTTCCTGCCGGCGAGCCTCTCCTTGAACTCGGCCTTCGTCGCCTTGAGGAGCTTGGGCTTCGTCATCAGGTCGAGGCCGGCCCCCGCCATCGTCTTCGTGGCGAAGATGAGGCTCTTGTGGCCGATGCTCATGCCCCCCTGGGCGGTGAACTGCCAGCTGTGGCCGGGGGTGCCGAGTATGCATGTCGTGGTGCTGAACTCGTTCGTCGGCGTCACCCAGCTCACGTCACTGACGTCGGTGCTGCCGGCGCCGACCTTGCCGGCGCGGTAGTCGTCGAGGACGCGGTCGTCGAATAGCTCGTCGACGAGCTTCTCCCAGCCGGGGCGCTCCGACTTGCGGAGCCCCTCCTTCTTCTGGGCGGGGTTGATGCTCTTGCTCAGCTCCTTGGCGAACTTTAGCTCGGCCTCGTTGTGGGTGGGTGCTCCTATCTCCCTCATGTTGGCGACTATGAGGTCGGCGAGTGCCTTGTTTGGGAGCTCGTTGTAGCAGCCCGTTAGGAACTCTATCTTGTGGGTCGTGCGCGCCATCTTGTCTGCGCCGTCGGCGATCTGTAGGACCCAGTCGTAGATGGGCTCCATCTGCTCCCTCTCGGGGGCGCGTACGTAGTACCAGACGCGTGCGTATGCGGGGACGACGTTCGGCTGCCCACCGCCAACCTCGGTGACGTAGTGGACGCGCGCCTTCTCGATTATGTGCTCGCGCATGAAGTTGACGCCGTTGCTCATCAACTCCACGCCGTCGAGGGCGCTGATGCCGTTCTCGGGGTCGCCGGCGGAGTGGGCGGTGCGCCCGTAGAAGTGGACCTTGAAGCTGTTCATGGAGTTGCTGCTGCCGGTGCCTGCGGTGTTGCTGCTGCCGGGGTGGTGGCTGAGGCAGGCGTCGACGCCGTTGAAGAGGTTGTGGCGGACGAGCCAGACCTTGCCGACGAGGGTCTCCTCGGCGGGGCAGCCGTACATCTTGACGGTGCCCTTGATCTTCTTCTCCTCCATCGCGTTCTTCATGGCGACGGCGGCGGCGAGGGCGGTGGTGCCGTGGATGTTGTGGCCGCAGCCGTGCCCGGGGGCGCCCTCCTTCACGGGCTCCTTGTAGGGGACGGCCTTCTGGCTGAGCCCCGAGAGCGCGTCGAGCTCGCCCATGAGGCCGATGGTGGGGCCGTCGCCGTTGCTCCACGTCGCCACGAAGGCGGTGGGCATGTCCGCGACGCCCCGCTCAAGCTTGAAGCCCTGCCTCTCTATCCAGTCGGCGAAGAGCTTGCTAGTCTTCGTCTCCTGGAGGCCGACCTCGGCGTACTCCCACGCCCTGTCGCTGACCTTAACGATCTCCTTCTCGTTCGCCTCTATCCAGTTGAAGGCAGACTCTTTGACCATGATAATCGGGGATATCTAGCCTCAACGGTGTATAAAACCAGCGACTAGGGGCGCGGGGTGGGGAAGCGCCTCCTTATCGCCTCGTAGAGGAAGGCGCCGAGGAGGATCGTTATTGCTCCACTGGCGACGTTGAAGGCGGCGATCAGCGGAAGCAGACCGTAGGCGACGGCCTCGGGGATGCCGTAGAAGTTAGGGAGGACGACCATGTTCGCCAGACTCATCGCCGCCACCCGGAAGACTATGCCGAGGGCGAGCCCCGACCCTTTCCTTATCCGGGGCGCGAACCTACCCGTCAGCCTTAGCCCAAGCGCTAACCCGAGAACGGTCGAGAACTCCGCCGCGAACTTCATCGAGGCCCCGACCACATCACCGCTCCGGGCGAGTATGGCGACGAAGGCGACGAGGCTCGTCGTCAACGCCGAGGGGAGCCCGTACATGAGGAGGCTCAGGGCGATTGGGATGCCGGTGAAGTCAAACTTGAGCGTCGGCATCCAGGGGAAGGGTATCTTGAGGCCGCTGAACTTGAGGGCGTAGTCGAGGACGATGACCAAAGCGGCGAGGAGCGCCGTGCCCGTGATCCTAGAAGACCTGCTGCCTGCCAAAAAGCCTCAACCTAGATATAAAACCCGACGAGGTAATAAAACTAGCAGCCTCCACACGCGCCCAAAAATAAATTTTTTCCGTTATCGTAGGTAGCACCCCATAAGGGCAGCGCGCCCTGCCCAACACGCTTTTAAACACCACCAGAGCAATCCCCACAGGTGAAGAGAGTGACCCACCTCCAATATCGACCGGCGGAGTCGAAGACCTCCGCAGGCTCCTTCTAAGGACCCTAAACGACAACCAGCTCCTGATACTCAGCAGGGTTGCGGCGAACAACCGTCCCCTCACGGGGCTGTTGATCAACCTCTCCCGGGAGACCGGCGTCCCGCTTTCCACGCTCAAGCTGAACGCCCGCATCCTCAGGGAGTTGAACCTCATCAGCTACGGCTCGGTGGGGGAGAGGAGGCACGCCGAGGTCGAGCCCGTCGGAGCCCTCGTGCTCAGGCTCATGGGGGCGACCGAGCAGGCGAAGATCAGACTTTACGATTAGCTTACGCCTCCCGTTGGGCACCCCCACCCACCTTTTAGCCCCCTATAAACCCTCACTCATTTAAGCCTGAAGACGAGAGATAGGATCAGTCATTCTCGGTTGGTGAGAGCATGGGCGAGATAAAGATCCTTCTGGGCTTCGAGGTCGGCACCGGCAAAGAGGTGCACATGGGACTCCACCACACAGTAATAACGGGGATGACCCAGCTATCCGGGAAATGTCTCACGGGAGACGACACGATCCTCCTCAGGGACGGCTCCTCGATCACCGTGGAGGAAGCCTACCGGAAGAAGAACGCATTCAACGTCGTATCCCTCGACGACTCGTTCAAGGTAGTCCACGACAGGGTCACCGATGTCCACCTCGACGAACAGAAACCGGTTTTCCAGCTCACACTGAGGGATGGACGGAGCGTCAAACTCTCCGCCGACCACCCCATCTTGACCGCCTCCGGGTGGAGACCCGCAGGAGAACTCAACGTTGGAGACCACATCGCAGTCCCTCGCACTCTTGAGAAGCTAGAGGCGACGGAGGACGCGGAAGACAGCGTCCTCATCATCCTCGGGCACATGATCGCCGAAGGGGCCCTCACCATAAGCAAGAGCTCGGCGGGATACACCTCATCCAACCCGAAGCTCGTCCAGGACCTGGATAACGCCCTGAAGAGGCACGACATGGAGCTCCACCGAGTGGGGGAGATCGACTACAGGATCAGGCAGCAGTCGAGCAGCCTACCCTACACGAAGGGAGCGAGGAAGGGCAGCCCCGGGTGCCCAAGCGTCGGGGAGTGGCGGCACTTCTGCGAGACCTACGGCTTGGAGCAGGTACCCTCACGGGAGAAGATCGTCCCCGAGTTCGTCTTCCGGCTAAGGAACGAGAAGGTCAGACTCTTCCTGAACCGACTCTTCGGAGGCGACGGCTGCTACTACGAGAAGCATTTCGTGTCCTACGCTAGCACCTCACACAGGCTCCTAAGGCAGGTTCAGCACCTGCTTCTCCGCTTCGGGATCAACAGCAGGCACACCGAAAAGAAGCACGAACTCAGGATAGTGCGGGAGGACACGAACAAGTTCCTCCGCGAGATCGGGTTGTTCGGCAGGAGCCTCCCCGAGCGCGAGATGACGCACTCCGGCACCTACGACGTCGTGCCGGTCAAGATCCCTCTCCTCAAGAACTACAGGGGGCACTGGATAAAGGCGGGGAAGAGGGACGGGTTCCCCTCCCGCCGCACCCTCGAGAGGTACGCGACGCACACCGGTAACGAACACCTGCTCCAGATGGCTCGGAGCGACGTCTACTGGGTGCAGATCAAGGAGAAGAAGGATCTGGGCGTCGTCCAGACCTACGATGTCACCACCGAGAACACGGGTAATCTCGTCGTCAACGACGTCTTCGTCCATAACACGACGACCCTCGAGGCGATCATCAGCCGCGCCAACAGGCGCGCCATCGCCTTCAAGACGAAGCGCGGCGAGTCCGGCTTCAACAGCTACCGGGAGATTCCGCCGTTCTTCGAGGAGCGCGCCGACTGGCAGTACGTCTCAACCCTCCTCGAGGCCGTGATGCGGGAGAAGATGAAGTTCGAGCGCCCCTGGATAATGAAGGCCACACAGGGAACAAAGACACTCAGGGAGGTCCTCGAAAACGTCCAGATGCTACGCAGCGAGGCGACGAGGTCGCTCCCAGAGAACGTCTACACCGCCCTAGAAGAGTACCTGAAGATAGTCGTCCCCCAGATAGAGAAGCTAAGGTTCAGCAAGACGCTCCAGATCATAGACGGCATCAACGTCATGGACCTCACCGAGATGACGCTGGAGCTGCAGGGACTCGTCATCCAGAGCACCATGGAGTACGTCATCACCAACCTCCACGAGACCATCCTCATCGTCCCCGAGGCTTGGGAGCACATCCCCCAGGGCAGGAACACGCCGGTGAAGCTCTACGCGGAGACATTCATCAGGAAGGGCGCGGCCATCGGCAACTACCTCTTCATAGACAGCCAGGACATCGCGGGGATAGACAAGATGCCGCTGCGCCAGTGCAACAACTGGATACTCGGAAGGCAGCGCGAGGGCCACGAGGTGGAGAGGGTCCGCGAGCAGATCGGCAGGAACAAGATCGACGCCGAGGAGATCAGGAGCCTGCCCCTCGGCCACTTCCTCGCCATACTCGGCGACGACATCAAGAAGGTCTACGTCCTCCCCGCGGGGGTCCCGTCGAAGATAGGGCGCCGCGTAGCCATGGGGGATATGACCGTCTCGGATGCCGGTAAGTACATGAACAACCCCTCCGGGGAGGAGGAGACCCCGGAGGCACAGACGGGGATACGCAGGTTCCTCCCGGCCCCCACGTCGGACCGCGCCATGCGCCGCATAGAGGAGCTGGACATGAAGCTCGCCCGCAGGGACAACGAGATCGCCCTCCTCCGCACCGAGGTCGACGGCCTGAGGAAGGAGCTCATCACCGCCACCGCGAAACAGGAGCAGATCGTTAGGCAGATGGAGACATCCGAGCAGAGGTCGGCGAAGTCGCAGCTCCCACAGGTCCGCCCCGGCTTCACCGTCGACGACCTCAACCAGCTCATAGACCAGCGCATGCACCAGATAATCCAGTACGACAAGCCCACCGTCTTCACCCAGGTCGACGTGTCTGGGAGGTTCAAGGAGATGATCAGGGAGCGCTTCATCCGCGAGGTGGGGCTCAGGATCAGGGCGCTCCCCCCCGGCACCATACACGCGGCGATGGTCGTGCACGAGAGGAGGGCGGTGAAGAGGGCGGAGCTCTACAGCTTCCTCCACGGGGGCAACGGCAGGATCGCCGACGACTTCTACGCGGAGATTCAGAGGCTGGAGGACACACGCCTCGTCGTCTACAGCAAGGAGACGGGGGTCCTCCACTGGGCGCTGGGCGAGTACCTGAAGAGGGAGCTGGGGAGCATGTACGACGAGGCCGCCGTGAGGCAGGCGGAGGACTACCTCTCCAGCCTGCTCCTGCCTAGCTGACCCTGTGGTCGTACTCCATGTCCGGCGTGACGACGGGGCGGGTGACCAGCGCCCCCTCCTCTATGCTCCACTCGCGGAGCCCCGCGTACTCGATGCCGTTCTCCTCGAGGAGCCTGCGTGCCTCCGCCCCCTCGCCCCATGGGACGTAGAGGAACAGCTTCTTGTACCTCTCCCCCATCCCGGTCTTCTCGGAGAGCAGCCTCCACTTCTGGACGAGGGCGGGCTTGACCTCCATCTCTACCTCCCCGACCTCGCGTATGGCGCCGTTTGGGTTGAGGACGACGACGCTGGGGTAGACCTTGCCCCCGGGTCCGTCCACGGCCAATGTCTTCTCCCTGCGCGTGTTGACGAGGGTGCGCCGGTCCTCGTCCCATGTGGTCTGGTCGATGAACGGGAAGCGGGTCGCGGCGACGACGCGCGCGATCCTGTCCCTTAGAACATCCTTCGGAGGGAGCATGGGGGGATCGTAGCACCACTGGCTTATGATTTCTCCGCCGCATGCCCCCGGGCGTAGTCGTCCATAGCCTTCTGGACGCGGCGCTCGATCTCTGCCTCGACGGCGAGGCGGTCGACCTTGCCCATGTTCGTGAGGGGGAGGCTGGGGACCACATCGACCCTGCCGGGCACCTGGTATGGCTGGAGGCGGCTCCTCGCAAGCTCTACGAGCCTCGCCTCGGCGCCCACGGGGTTGACTCCCTCCTTGAGGACGACGAGGGCCTGTATGTCGGTGTTGCAGCGGAGCGGGTCGGGAGCCCCGACGGCGACCGCCATCGCGACCTCGGGGCTGCCGAGGAGGACCTCCTCGACCTCGATGGGCCAGACGGTGTGCCCCGCCGCGACTATCCTGTCTCTCTTGCGCCCGACGACGTAGAGCCAGCCATCCGGGTCGATGCGGACGATGTCCCCCGTGTGCAGCCAACCGCCCTCGAGAGCTTTCGCGGTCTCCTCGGGCGCCTTCCAGTAGCCCTTCATGATCTGGGGCCCCCGGACGAGCAGCTCCCCCTCCTTTCCCGGGGGCACGTCGACCTCCCCGATCTGGAGGTCAACGACCCGGGTCTCGGTGTCTGGGTAGGCCATGCCGGCGCTGAGGTAGTTGTGAGAGCCCTCTATTGGTGTGGCGTGTGTGGCGGGTCCCGCCTCGGTGAGCCCGTAGCCCTGGTGGAACCTCGCACCCGTCGCCTCCTCGAACCTCCTCATGAGCCCGGGGCTTATCGAGGCGCCACCACTCGAGGCGGTCGTCACGCTCGACAGGTCGAACGATCCAAACCTAGGGTGGTCAAGGACCTCGGAGACGAACCGGGGGATGAGGGGCGCGTGCGTGACTCGATGCCTCTGTATCGATTCGAGTATGGCATCCGGCTTGGGGTCGGGGACGAGGACGAGGGTGCAGCCGAAGCTCACGGCCTCGTTCATGATGTTGAGCCCGTAGCTGTGGAAGAACGGCACCGCGCAGAGGATGAGGGGCCACCCCGCGGGCTGCGGCTTCGGGCTGTACCCCCAGCCCCTGAGCCAGTAGTAGCTCTGCAGGGCGTTCGCGCAGAGGCTGTAGTGGGTGAGCATGACGCCCTTGGGCTGCCCCGTCGTCCCCGATGTGTAGAGGATGGCTGCGACGTCCTCACGCGGGTCGACCGCCATAGGACTCGTGGCCTCCCCAGTCGTCAGCTCCTCGAAGCTCAGGGAGTCCTGCGGAACTTTGCCCTTGGAGGCTAGGCCGCTGAGCAGCCTCAGGTGGACGGGCGCGTACTCCGCGGCGTCGGCCACGATCACCTCCTCCGAGAAGTTGCGGGGCAGCTTGTCGAGGAGCCTGTCGAGGACGACGAGCGCGAGGCAGTCCGTCTCCAGGAGCTCCCGGCCTATCTCCTCGACGGGGTTGAGGGGGTTCACTGGCACCGCGACGCCGCCCGCGGCTAGTATCCCGTTGAATGCGATGACGAACTGGGGGGTGTTGGCCATCAGCAGCCCCACGCGGTCCCCCTTCTCGACCCCGAGCATCCTGATGTGGTTGGCGAAGCTGAGGGACCTCTCCCAGAGGTCGGCGTAGGTGACCCCGTTCCCCAGGAAGAGGGCCCCCGTCCTGTCGGGGAACTTGCGCGCGCTGTTCTCGAGGAAGCTGTATAGCGGCATCACGGGGTACTCGATGCTCCGGGGCACCCCCGGGGGATAGAACCGGGCCATCAAGTGAGAGGAAGCAGAAGCCGAGGCTATAAAGACAACACCCGCACCAGTTTTAACCAAGAGAAGGGAGGATTACCCATGGCCCGGCTCAACCTAGAGGGCGTCTACGTCCCAAACGTCACCCCCTTCGACGCGAAGGGCGAGATACAGTACGAGGCGCTCGCGGAACTCATCGAGTACTGGATCGGCGCGGGGGTATCCGGCGTCGTCGCGAACGCGAGCACCGGGGAGTCCCCCTACCTGAACAGGGAGGAGCTCACCAAAGTGCTATCCTTCGTCATCGATCAGGTGGATGGGCGCGTGCAGGTCATAGCTGGCACCGGCGCCGTGGCGACCCGGGAGACCATCGAGCTGACGCGCGACGCCAAGAAGGCGGGCGCCGAGGCTGCCCTCATCACGACGCCATGGTTCTTCCGCCCAACCGAGGAGGAGCTGTACCGCCACTACGCCGCGGTCCTCTCGGCGGTAGATCTCCCCGTCATCCTCTACAACGTCCCCAAGTTCACGGGCTACAGCATCGCCCCCAAGACGATCGCCCGTATAGCGGAGGACTGCGTCGGCCTCGCCGGGGTCAAGGACAGCGGCGGTAACCCGGGCAACATGGCGGAGATCATCCGACTCTGCGGCGACAGGATCGCCTGCCTGAGCGGGGCCGCTGACATGTTCCTCCCCACCCTCAGCCTCGGCGGGAAGGGGGCCGTCCTTGCCATAGCGAACGCCGTCCCGGGCACATGCGTGGAGCTTTACCAGGCATTCAAGAAGGGCGACATAGCCACGGCGGGCAAGAGGCAGAGGACCGCAAGCCACGTCAACAACGTCCTGGTCGCCAGCTTCCCCCAGGTAGCCGCCATAAAGGCGGCCCTGAACGGGTTGGGCTACAAGGCGGGGGTCCCGAGGATGCCGCTCCTCCCCCTCACCGAGGCACAGGAGAAGGCCGCCGCCGAGGCGCTGAAGAACACCAAGCTATACTAGGGGAACGGCGCCCCACAGCGGAGAAGGGAAAAGACAACTAAGCCGTTTTTTGTGCCTGCCTCTCGCCGGTCACCGAGAGGGCGACCG
>JAUYEB010000039.1 GCA_030691555.1 Candidatus Bathyarchaeota archaeon | reverse complement strand
AGGAAGGGCGTCAGGCTAAACGTCGTCGGCGAGGGGGACGTGGGGAACAACCGGTGTGGCACCGACACGTGCGAGCCCGCCCTGAAACTCGCGAGGGAGGTCGCCGGCTACAAGAGCCTCAGCTTCCGCGGCCTCATGGGCTACGAGGGCTTCTGCCAGATGGTGGTCAAGCTGGAGGAGAGGCGCCCCAAGGCCGAGGCGGCTATGCAGAAGCTCGTCTCCACGCGGGACCTACTCGTCGACAAGGGGCTCCCCGTGGAGATCGTGACCGCGGGCGGCACGGGGACACACATGATCTCGGGCCGCTACCCCGGCGTCACCGAGATAGAGGCGGGGAGCTACGTCTTCATGGACGCCCGATACAGCACCGCCGAGGGACTGGAAAAGTTCGGCCACGCCCTCACGGTGCTGACGACGGTCCTCAGCGTCCCCCGCCCAGGGGTCGCCATCTGCGATGCGGGGCTCAAGACGGTGTCATTCGAGTTCGGCAACCCCGTCGTCAAGATGCAGGGCGTCGAGTACCTGCGCCCAAACGAGGAGCACGGCCACCTCAAGGTCACCGACGCCAAGCTCAGGGCCGGCGACAAGATCGAGATGATACCCACGCACTGCTGCACGATAAGCAACCTCCACGACAGCTTCCACTGCATGAGGGGCGGCGAGCTTGAGGCGGTGTGGAGGGTCGCCGCGAGGGGCAGGAGCCAGTAACCCTACAGGTCCCCGGCTACATGCGGCATCGGTAGAAGCTGGGCCCCGTACTATTTGGGCTTAGCCGACGAGGTGGCCGTACCTGTCGACTTCCTGGCGCCGAACGCGTGTGCTGCTTATGGGCTTGCCGTCGTCGGCGAGGACCATCTTCATGACGAATATGAGGAGGGGCTTCTCCCCCTTCTTGACCCTTATCTGGTTTATCTCCTCGGCGCGTGCCTCGGTCTCCTCGCTGACCAGGATGCCCTCGATGCCGCCGTCGTTCGTCGAGGGGCCGTAGGGGTCGTCGAGGGGGAAGACTGAGGCGCGGCCCAGAAGCCCCTTCCCCTTCAGGTACTCCCTCACGTCGTTGAGCCTGACCTTGTAGGGGTCTATGTCGTGCGGCTTCTTCATCTCGGTGGCGAAGCGGTCCGTCGTGATCCCAATGACAACACGATCTGCTATGAGGAATGCCTCGTCCAGAAGGAACCAGTGGCCCTTGTGCATGACGTCGAAGGTGCCCGCGACGGTGACCGTCTTGAGCCTCTGTCCCGCCATACTATGGTCCTCTGGAACTCTCTTTATCGAAACGTCTGGGGAATTAAAGTTATAGGTGACCCGGTCAGGCGATGCCCTTCATGGCCAGGAACCATTTGATCAGGGGGAGACCGATGACGATCAGGAGGATGAACCTGATTATATCCGCCACTACCCCGACCTTGATCATGTCCCTCATCTTGACGTAGCCCGAGCTGTACGCTATCGCCATCGCCGGGGTCGTGCTCGGCAGGGTGCTCGGTATGGTCGTCGCGATCGCCGCGCCCAGCACGGGCGCTATCGGGTTGATCCCGGCGGCTGCCGACAGCGAGACGGCGAGGGGGCACGCAACCGAGGCCGCCCCGGTGTTTGAGGCGGGGTAGCTGAGGAGGAACCCTATCAGCGCCGAGGCCGCGAATATGACGAACTCGCTCGGGGCCGTCCCCATGAATCCCTTGAAGATGATGCCGATCCAGTTGCTGAAGCCGCTCCTCATCAGGCCCAGCCCGAGTGTTATGCCGCCGCCGACGAGGAAGATTATGTCCCAGTTTATGACCGAGAGCGTCTCGTCCCACTTCAGGAGGGGCCTGCCCCCCCCACCCTTCAGCAGAGGGAAGAGGAACATCGCGATGGCCGCGGGGGCCGCCTCGGGGAGGACCTTGGCTAGGAGCGTGGCCACGGGCTCGAGCCCCTTGTTGTCGACGGCGAGGTTCGCCGTGAGCCCGGGGACGAGCCACAGGATGAGGGTGAAGACGAGGACGCCTATCGTCATCAGCTCACCCCTCGTGATGGGCCCCAACTCCTTCAGCTCCTTTTTCAGAGTCGACGAGTCGAAAGGCAGCTCCTTCACCTCGGGCTTGATTACCCGGTAGACGACGAACCACGTGAGGAAGAGGCCGATGACGGCGTGGACGGTCCCAATGTAGAACCAGTCCACGAAGGTCAGGTTGACCCCCGTCGCCTCGAGCACGGTCTTCTTGCCGATCAGGTTGGTAGTCGTGCTCGTCAGGAAGAGCAGGCTGCCCGCCGTGGCGGCCTGGCCGAGGGCGAGCATCGTCGCCGAGCCGTATCTGCTCCCCTGCTTGAACCCCTGCCGCAGGAGGAACGCTATGACGAAACCGTACACTATGCTCGTCGCAGCCGTCATGGAGCCCGTGATGGTCAGCAGGAACACGGGGAGGCAGGCGACGAAGAATGCGGCCAGCATCGGGTTCCTAGTCTTGCTTATGCTGGCGAGCGTCAGGGCGACCCTCTTGTCGAGCCCCCAGACCTGGAACGACTTCGCGAAGACGAAGCCGACCATGATGACCCAGATGAGGGGGTCCATGAAGGGCGCGAGCGTGTCCTTCCACGCCATCAACCCGACGAGGCTGAAGAGTATCGGCGGCACGAGCGCGGCGAGGCCGAGGCTCGTGGTCTCGAAGACCCACCAAGTGGCGGTCCAGAGGAGGACGCCGAGGCCGAACTTGGGTCCGGCGGCGAGGCCTATCCCGGCCGCCTGCGCCGCCTCGTTCATGGCGGCGTCGTTCGGGATCAACAGGCAGAGTATGAACAGCAGCGGACCGAGATAGAGGCTGATCCTCTTCATCGACCAGCCCGATCCATTCTCAGAGCCAGCGTCGGAACCCATGCTGACTTACCTCACCATGAGCCGGATGGCTATAAGAAAAAGATATCCCCCGACCCTGTGGGGTCACCTGTAGTTGCCGAAGTTCGCGTGGGCGATCCTCCAGCCGTCGCCCGTCCTCACGTAGTCTATGGTGACGGGTCCCCTCTGGGGCTTCTCGGCGCCGGGGCGCTGGAAGTACCAGATGGCGCAGACGATGGCCGAGTCCCCGAAGTCCTCCACGTCCACCTCATCGAGCCACAGCCTGTTGGGCTGCTTCTTGCCGCCCGCGACGAATCCGAAGCCCTCGTGGTGCCTGAAGAGGGCGTCGAAGCCCTTTATGACCCCCACCTTCTCCGAGGAGAAGTACGTGACCCTGTCGTCCCTCAGGAAGAGCCTCCCGACCTGATCCAGGTCGTAGGTGTTCCAGAACCTGACCCACTCGTCCACAACCTTCTTGTCGAATCCGGCCATGGTGGGTCCTCTATCCTCCGCGCTGAAGTAGCTTCTGATCAGGCGCCGGGGCATGGAAGGTATTTTCTAGCAGGTTCACCCGATCTCTTCCGGGGACTGGGTTTGAGGGTGGGTGTCCTCGCCGACGACCTGACCGGGGCATTCGACACCGGCGTGCAGTTCAGGAACTGGGGGCTCACGGTCGAGGTTCTGATAGGCGACGTCGAGGAGGCCTCCAAGTTGGAGGGCGTCGACGTGGTAGTCGTCGACACGGAGACGCGTAGCCTCAGTAGGGGGGACGCCTTCCGGCGCGTCTACCGCTCGACGGAGAGGCTGACGAGGCTCGGGGCGGAGAGGATATACAAGAAGGTCGACTCGACACTACGCGGCAACATCGGGGCCGAGATCGACGCCGCGATGGAGGCCGCCCACACGGGGTTCGCGTTCTTCGCCCCCGCCTACCCGACATACGGGCGCACGACCCTCGCCGGGAGGCAGCTAGTCGACGACAACCCCATCGACAAGACCGAGTACGCCGAGGAGCTGGGCGCCAAGTCGGCGGAGATCGCGGCCATAATCGGCGCCCAGAGCAAGCGAAGGGTGGGGCTCGTTGAGTTGGACTCGGTGAAGGGCGGACCCGAGGCCATCGAGGCGAGCGTGCAGGCCCTGAAGGAGGACGGCGTCGAGGTCGCCGTCTTCGACGCGCTGACCGAGAAGCACCTAATAGACATCGCGAGGGCGGCGGGGGGCACGAGGCTCTTCGTCGGATCGGCGGGCTTCGCGAGCGAGATGCCCCTGGGGCTGGGGATGAGGAGCCCGAAGCCGATCCTCTCCGTCTGCGGGAGCACGAGGAGGCTGAGCAGGGTCCAGGTCAAGAACCTGCACGACCGGCTCGGCTTCAGGGAGGTCGACCTCGGGGTCGAGAGGCTCATAGACGGCGAGGCCGCGGTGAAGGCCGAGGTCGGGCGCTGCGTCGGCGAGGCCGTCGAGTCGCTGAGGGCCGGCGTCGACGTCTCCATCACCTCCTCCCCCCGGGAGGGGTCCGCCGAGGGCTTCATAGCACACGCCAGGCTCCAGGGCATCAGGGATCAGCAGGCGAGGCTCCTCATAGAGGAGGCGCTGGGGGAGATCACATCCGCCATACTGGGCGAGGCCGATGTGCTCGGCCTAATACTCACCGGCGGGGCGACGAGCCTCATGGTCTGCCAGAAGCTCGGCGCCGACAGGGTCGCCATCGTGGAGGAGATCGAGCCCGGCATACCCCTTTTAAAGCTGAGCAACGGCCTCCCAGCCGTGACGAAGGCGGGGGGCTTCGGCGTCGACGACAGCCTCGTCCAGGCATCGCAGAGGCTAAGGAGGCTCATGTCGAAGTGAAGCCGATAATAGCCATAACGATGGGGGACGCGGCCGGGATAGGCCCCGAGATCATAGCCAAGGCGCTCAGCCTCGATGAGGTCTACTCGGTCTGCCGCCCATTCGTTGTGGGGGACGCGGGCGCCATGGCCATGGGCATAGAAGTAGCAGAGTTAAGCCTCAGGATCAACAGGGTAGGCTCGCCCTCGGAGGCCCTCTTCAAGAGGGGCGTCATCGACGTCCTGAGCCTAGACAACATAGACGCGTCCGACCTCGTGATGGGGAGGGCGCAGGCGATGGCGGGGAAGGCCTCCGTCGAGTACGTCGTCAGGGCTGCGGAGATGGCTATGAGGGACGAGGTCGACGCCATCGTGACCGCGCCGCTCAACAAGGAGGCGATGAACATGGCCGGCTACAGGTACCCGGGGCACACCGAGCTCCTCGCCGAGATCGGTAAGACCCAGGACTACGCCATGATGCTCCTCGCGGGGGGGCTCAGGGTAGTCCACGTCACGACGCACGTCAGCCTCAGGGCGGTCCCCGACCTAATAACGAAGGACAGGGTCTTCAAGAAGATCAGGGTCGCCCACGAGGCGGCGAGGAGCCTCGGCTTCGACAGGCCACGGATAGGCGTGGCGGGGCTCAACCCCCACTCGGGGGAGGGCGGCCTCTTCGGGAGGGAGGAGATCGAGGTCATCTCCCCCGCCATAGACGAGGCGAGGAAGGCTGGGATGATCGTCGAGGGCCCCGTCCCCCCGGACACGGTCTTCTCCAAGGCCCTCGGCGGCGTCTACGACGTCGTCGTCGCCATGTACCACGACCAGGGCCACATACCCGTCAAGCTCCAGGGCTTCCGCCTCGACGAGAAGACGGGCAGGTGGGAGGACGTCAGCGGCGTCAACATGACGGTGGGGCTCCCCTTCATCAGGACGAGCGTCGACCACGGCACCGCATACGGCAAGGCTGGTCGTCGCGAGGGGACGGCGAACCCCCAGAGCCTCGTCGACGCCATAAGGATCGCGGCCCAGATGGCCGAGGTCCGCCTCGGGAAGAAAACTGCTTAATCCCGGCACAGCCTAGGGATCGTCGATGAGCTTCCCCAGAATGGTCGAGGCGAGACAGAGGACGGATCAGCCGAGGCTCGACGACTACGTCACAGAGATCAGGCGCCAGCTCAACTCGAAGGGGCTGGCGAGTAAGGTCAGGAAGGGGCAGAGGATAGCGATCACGGCGGGGAGCCGCGGCATCGCCAACATCCCCGAGATTCTCAGGACCGTCGTCGAGGAGGTCAAGGCCGCGGGCGGCGAGCCGTTCCTCATCCCAGCGATGGGGAGCCACGGCGGAGCCACACCACACGGCCAGGTCGAGGCACTCCGAACACTAGGCATAACCGAGGAGAGCGTCTGCGCCCCCATAGTCAGCAGCATGGAGGTCGACAAGATCGGCGAGATCGGGGGGACGCCCGTCTACGTCGACAGGAACGCCCTCAAGGCCGACGGCATCATAGTCGTGGGCCGAGTCAAGCCCCACACCGACTTCAAGGGGGAGATAGAGAGCGGCCTCATGAAGATGATGGCGATCGGCCTAGGCAAGCAGAAGGGGGCCGAGATGATACACCACAACCTCTACGAGGGCTACCACACCCTCCTCCCCGCGGCGGCGCGCCTAATCATGGAGAAGGCGCCCATAATCATGGGCCTTGCTTTGTTGGAGAACGCTCGCCACGAGACATGCAAGGTGGTCGCCCTTAAGCCCAACGAGTTCGAGGCCGCGGAGCTGAAGCTCCTGGAGGAGGCGAAGGGCTTGCTCGCCCGCCTCCCCTTCAAGGAGCTGGACCTGCTCGTCGTCGAGGAGATCGGCAAGAACATCAGCGGCGTCGGCATGGACACGAACGTGACGGGGCGGTTCTGGATGCCCGGCGAGTCCGACCCGGACGCGGCGAAGAT
>JAUYEB010000213.1 GCA_030691555.1 Candidatus Bathyarchaeota archaeon | reverse complement strand
ATAGTCCTCAGGGTCGTCGCCGAAGGCAGGTCCCCCAAGGGCGTGAAGGCCGGGGAGATCATGTCCACCCCCCTCAGAGTCGTCCGCGCGGAGACCCCCTTAGTAGACGCCATGAGGATGATGGACAAGCTCAACATCAGGCGACTCGGCGTCACCTACAAGGGGCAGCTCGTCGGCATAATCAGCCACAAGGACATAATCAGGATCATACCCACGATCATGGAGATCGTCAGGGAGAACTCCAAGATCAACGGCCCCGGCGACGGATTCAGCCCCTCCACCGTCGGCTACTGCGACCGCTGCGAGACCTACTCGACGAACCTCCGCGGCGTCGACGGCGAGTTCCTCTGCGAGGACTGCCGCGCCGAGGAGAAGGAAGAATAAGCCCCCACAACCCTTTCTAGAACGGGAATGAGTCCACGCTTCCTCCTCGACGGCATGCTCGGATCGCTATCCCGTTGGCTTCGTATTGGTGGGTACGACACCGAGTACCGGAGGGACACCCCCGACGACGACCTTATCGAGGAGGCCGCGAGGGACGGCAGGATTCTGCTCACCCGGGACGAGGCCCTCGTCAACAGGGCGCGCAGGCGGGGCGCCGAGGCCATCTACGTCCGCGAGGGGGACGAGGAGGCGTTGAGCCAGCTCTCCCGAGAGCTCGGCCTCGCCTTCGACCCGACGCACGCCAGGTGCCCAAAGTGCAACCACACCGTGGACAGGGCCTCCAAGGAGGAGGTCACAGGGAGGGTCCCGGAGGGCACCCTCATGACAGTCGACGAATTCTGGGTCTGCCCGAGCTGCGGGGGCATCTACTGGCGCGGTAGCCACTGGCCGAGGATCGTTGAGACCCTCGGCGGCGCCGGGAGAGGCACGACCTAGCCTCCGGCAGACTTTAAAACGCGCCGGGCACCCGATTGATGAAAGAGGGTGGCAGCGTGACCTTCGACCTGACGCTTGAAGAGGGGACTTACCTGGTCCGGCTCGCCAGGAGGACGATCGAGGCCAGCTACACGAAGGCGAAGGTCAGCAGCGCCGACGCGCCGCTCAAGACGCGTGAGGCCTGCGGCGTCTTCGTCACCCTCAACAGCGTCAGGGACGGGAAGAAAGAGCTCAGGGGCTGCATAGGTTACCCCTACCCGTTGAAGCCACTAGCCGAGGCGGTGAAGGACGTTGCCCACGCCGCCGCCTTCGAGGACCCCCGGTTCCCGAGGCTAGACAGGAGCGAGCTGAGCGAGATCGTCATAGAGGTCAGCGTCCTCACCCCGCCCGAGGCGATCAAGGTGGAGAAGCCCGAGCACTATCCCTCCTGCGTCAAGGTGGGCGAGCACGGACTCATAACGAAGCGCGGCGGCAGGAGCGGCCTCCTCCTCCCCCAGGTGGCGACGGAGTGGGGGTGGGACTCGGAGGAGTTCCTCTGCCAGTGCTGCGTGAAGGCGGGGCTCCCCCCGGACTCGTGGCTCCTCCCCGGGACGCAGATTTCGAGCTTCAAGGCCATAATCTTCGCCGAGAAGACGCCCGGCGGCGAGGTCGAGAGGGAAGAGATCAAGGATTAGGTGTCTCTTGGTGGGGGGCTTCGGCGGCGCGCGGGTCTACTTCACGCCCAACGGCATCGGGCTCGGCCACGCCAGCCGCAGCGTCCCCATCGCCAACGAGCTGAGGAGGCGCGGCGCCGAGGTACTCTTCTCCACCTACCTAGAGGGCGTCGACTACGCCCGCAGGGCCGGCTTCAGGGTCCTCCCCGTCCCCCCGATCTCGATGTCGAACGACTCCTCGGGGAGCATCGACCTAAAGCTGTCGTCCGTCAATCAGGGCGTCAGGGCGTTCCCCACGTTCATGAGGCAGGTGAACGCCGAGATCAGGTACATGAAGGCGTTCAGACCGGACGCGGTTGTCTCGGATTCTCGCCTCTCCTCGATCTTCGCGGCGAAGCTGCTCGGGGTTCCCGTCCTCCTCGTCCTCAACCAGTTCACCCCCCTCATCCCCGTGCAGAAGGACATGTTCATGCTCTCCAAGGTCGCGGACGGCGTGATAATGACGCTCATCGGCAGGGGCTGGGGGTACGCGGACAAGATTCTGATACCGGACTTCCCCGCGCCGAACACGCTGAGCATAGACTGCCTCCGCATCCCCGGCCCCTACCAGAAGAAGGTGGAACTCGTGGGGGCCATCCTCCCTAAGAGACCCGAGGAGACCCGGGAAAGAGAAGAGGTGAGGATGGAACTCGGCGTCACGAAGGAACAGAGGCTCATCTACGCGGGGATAAGCGGCCCCCGGGCGGAGAGGATGCCGCTCCTGAAGCTGCTCGCCCCGGTCTTCGAGACCTTCCCCGATGACTACAGGGTCGTCATGTCGATGGGCAACCCCGCCGGCGACTCGAAGCCGGTTAGGAGGGGATCTCTAATCGAGGTGGGCTGGGTCAAGGACAGGTTCGACCTCCTCAACGCCTGCGACCTCGTGGTCTCCCGCGGGGGGCACGAGACGATGATGCAGAGCATCTGCTACGGGAAGCCCTCGATAATCATCCCCGTGCCGAAGCATCCGGAGCAGTACGGCAACGCGCGACGCGCCCAGGAGCTCGGCTTAGCCTACGCGATACACCAGAAGAACATAGACAGGGAGGGGCTCCTGATCCTCGTCGAGGAGATGCTCGGCGACGACTCCTTCAAGAAGCATCTGTCGAGGCTCGACCCGGGGCGCCTCGGCGACGGTGTTGGGAGGAGCCTCGGGGCCCTGGCCGACATCATGAGCCGGTGACCCCACCGTAAGGCTTGAATACGGTGTGGCGGGGACCCTAGGTTATGGCATACTACTACGCCAAGAAGAGGAACAGGGAAGTCGCGAAGTACTTCGACCAGAAGGTCCTGAAGGCGTTCGGCGCCTTCGACGAGAAGGTCTTCGAGCCGGGCAAGCTCGACGTGAAGACGAAGGAGCTCTGCGCCGTCGCGGCCACCTACATAACGAGGTGCCCGTACTGCATCGAGGCACACGCGAAGCGTGCGATCGCCGCGGGCGCCACGAAGGAGGAGCTCGCCGAGGTCATCGCCGTCGCGGCCGCCCTGAATGCGGGCGCGAGCATGGCCCACATGAACTTCGCCCTCGAGGCCGGGGACGAGGAAAAGTACCTGAAGGACGACGAGTAGCCTACTTCTTTTTATCGTCCCAGTACTGCCGCGTGCGCATGTACTGGATTTTTGCCTTCAGCAGGTCCGAGTAGAAGCCCTTGTCGGTTGCGTGCATCCTGCTTAGTACCTGATATGCGGTGACGGGGCCCACGCCGTGGACGGCGAGCGCCTCCAGCGCCTTGTGCCCGTAGCTGAGGACCATGTCGGCGGTCTTGCGCCCGTTCGTGACGGTGTCGGCCTCCTCGGGCAGTAGCTGCTCCCCCGCCTTCATGCGGTTGAGGAGGGACTGGAAGTGGGCGGGGTCCTCGTATCGGCGGAGGACGGCGAGCAGGCCGGAGCCGCAGCGTGGGCAGGTGGGTCGCTCGGGGAGGTCCCGTATCCTCGCCTCCGCGTGCCACTCGTTGCAGTTCATGCAGCTCAGCTTCACCTCGCGGGCGAGGACGCTCTTCTGCATGTACTCTAGCTGGTCGGGGACGGCGATGCTCGAGTCCATCAACTCCTCGAGGTCGGCGTACGCCTCGAGTATGTGGCGGGCGAGGGGGCTCGGCTCCTTCGCCTGGACGTAGCTAAGCTTGACGCCCCCCGAGGATATTCCGCCGGCGATCTCTTGGACAGACTGGAGGTCGAGCTTCTCCCTGTAGACCTCGCGGAGGGACTCCTTGTAGATGGGGCTATTCCTGTACCGGCGGTAGAGTCTGTGCAGCTCCGCCGCGCCCATGGTCTTCCCGCGGGGGATGGCGCCGAAGCGCTCCGCGATGAACTTCATGTTGTAGGCGTATGGGAAGCGGGACTCCATGTACTCGGTGAGCCGCTTCTCCGCCTCCCCGGGGGTGAGGCCCTTCAGGACGTTCAGGATGTCGTCGACGTCGTACCGGGTCGCCTTCTGAGGCGTCTCGATGAGTATGCGATAGGCGTCGCTCCACCACCCGAGTATGAGGTCGCGCTCGCTCAGCGCAGCGTCGAGGACGCAGCCGAGGGTGGTGTTGACCTTGCTCCCGTA
>JAUYEB010000158.1 GCA_030691555.1 Candidatus Bathyarchaeota archaeon | reverse complement strand
CCGCGGTCCTCGGCGTTTGACCTGTCGAAAGAGATTATATCTGAACCTGCAAGTAGCTGGATGATAAGACCCGCTGTGACTATGGGGCCGATCCCCAGCTCCATCAGGGTTCCCTGTGTCGAGGCGAATATCACCCTGTATGCGGTGAACGTCTCTCCGCTTTGTGCCGCTACGCCGTAGAGCGGTATTTCGGACATGATGAAGTAGATGAGGAGCGCGAGGAGCGTCCAGATTAACCTGTTCTGGAAACTCACCTTTCTCTCCGGCGGCTTTACCTCCGGTATGACCCGGGAAATGGGCTTGAAGAGCTCAAGGAAGCGCAAGGCTATCACTCTACTATAGAGCCGCCGGCTTCCTCTAATTTACTTTTGGCACTCGCGGACGCTGAATCGACCCGGACCTTCAGGGCGGTGGAGATGCTTCCCCTTCCGAGAAGCTTCCCGACGCCGATCTCAGTGAGGTCAAACTCGGCTCCACTCTTCACCGCCTCTGCGCCCATTAGCTTCACAGCCAGGTCCTCCAGCTCGCCGACGTTTATCGTCGCGGGCAGAGACCTCAGTGACGAGGGCGGCACGAAGCCGATGCGCCTGTATCTGTTGGGGTTGTACTTTACGGTCTGGATCCAGAAGTGCTTGTGGCCTCCGGCGTAGCCCTTTCCTCCTCGGCTGCCGGACTTGCGGTGCTGGCCTACCTGGCCCCAGCCGCAGTATCTCGATCCGCGGTACTTGCGTGTTCTTCTCAGATCGTGAGGCATGTTATTCACCTATTCTCCTTAGCACATCCTCTTGATGAGCTCGTTTATCGTTTCTCCCCTGTAGCCGAGTTCGCCGTGGTCGTTGTAGGGGCGCTTCACGGTCCTCTTGAACCCCTTCTTCGGTGGGTGCATCCTGAAGAATGGTTTTATTCCGTTGAGCTGGCTGAACTCGACCTCACCAGTCGCGATCGCGTTTGCGAGCGCATCGAGGCTATCGTGGCCCAGCCCCTTCAGGGCTTCGTCTGTGATCTTTACGTCTCCGGTTAGCTTACCCCTCTTCTCGAGGAGCGTCTTGACGACTTCGGCTGTCGGTTCGCCCCATGTGATGTAGTCCTTCGCCTTCTTCAGCATCCCGCTGTAGGAGGGGCTTTCCTTGATTATGGTGGCGTAGTTATTCTTCTCCATCCTCAGCATAGTGAGGGTTGCCTTAACCGTCTTTTGGGCGTCGACGCCGCCGCGTATACGGACGACGAAGAATGTCTTGTCAGCCATTTTACATGGCCCACTCCTGGGGTGTCATGATCTTCGTGGTCTGCTTAAGAGCCTCGAAGGCGGCGAACGCGAATGACGTGGTTGTAGTTGTGGTGCCGGTCGCCTTCGACCAGCAGTCTTTGATGCCTGCGAGTTGGAGGACTACCTTTCCGGTGTCGCCGACGACCAAGCCTAGGCCCTGTGGACCGGGGAGGAGGTGCAGTACGACGCTTCCCGCCTTCCCCTCGACGCTGAAGGGGAGTGAGTGGTTTTCGCCGCATCCGCACTCCCAGCTTCCGCATCCCCTCTTTATGGGGTAGAGGTTGAGCTTCGCCATCCTGATGCCCTTTTCGATCGCGTTGCGCACCCTCTTTGCCTTGCCGGTGCCTAGGCCGATGAGGCCGTTTCCGTTGCCGACTGCGACGACGGCGCGGAACCTGGAGTTCTCGCCCGCGTCCGTCTGCTTCTGGACCATGGCGATGTCGATGACCTCGTCCTTGAGGTCCTGTACTAGGAAGTCGATGACCTCGACCTCCCTCACCTTGTATCCTTCCCTGAATATGTCCATGATGGAGGTGATCTGGCCTTCCTTGACCATCTTCCCCAGCTGCGTGCGGGGGACCCAGTCCTCTAGAGACGGGCCTTCCCTGTTGTATTCCCTGCTCATTGTGCCCAGTTCTCCTGGATCTTCTTCTTAGTCTCCTCGAAGTGTTCGGGGAGTGATTCCGGTCTCAGGCCCTTCTTCAGGTAGATGGAGAAGAACCTCTCGTAGCCCTCCGGGTCTATGACCTGCGCGTACTTGGCGATGTCCCCGCCGTTGATCCTTTCCGGTGGGGGTATGACGTCGCTGTCGCATGGGATGTTGAGCCCGGCGTCGATGGCTCCCTTGACGACCGCGAATATCTTCGACCCCTTCGTCGGCCTCTTCAGGCCTAGGTCGAGGTACGCGGTCTCTATGCCCTCCTTCACGGCTTTGTATCCTGTGACTAAGCCTAGGAGATACCCCGCGGGGATGCTCTTTCCACTGGCTTGCCAGCCGTACTTGGCGATGAGCTCGTTCGAGCTTCCCTGAGTCAGCACCTTGTCGCCGTCGAGCTCGGCCTTCACTATCTGGGCGATGATGCCCTTGTTGGAGGCCCTGACGACGAATCGGGGGTTGTCTGAGGTGGCGAGTATTCTCCTTGCCTGGTAGTCGGTCTTCTGCTCGCGTCTCCTTCTGTAGGGGACTCTGTATCGCGCGTTCTTAGCCAAATGTACGCCTCCTCAGTTTCTGCTCGTTGATGTGTCTATCCAGCTCTGCTAGGCTGCGGAACTCCCCACCCTTCGCCTTCATGTATAGGTTTCGGTAGGTGCCGACGGTTATGACGCGCTGGTCGCGGAGCTCGGTGAGCTTCCTCCTCAGGGCCCTTATCCGGTTCATCCAGACGGTCTTCCCGGAGACCTCGGAGTGCTTCTTACCCTTCTTGGTGCCCATGCCGATCCTTCGGCCTGTGCGCTTCTTCTGGGCGAGGATCCTCGCGCGTCCGCGGCTCGTGCCGTTCTCAGGGAGCGCCTTTATCGTGCCCTCCCGGATCAGCTTCCTTATCTCGCCTCTCGTGATTGCGCCCTCTACGTCCTCGATCTTCTCGGGGTTGATCCAGACCCTGTTGACCCCGACCTCGAGGAGTGAAGCTGCTAGCCTTCTCTGGTTGGTGAGGTTCATTTCTCTTCCTCCTCAAGCTTTTCGAAGTCCGAGGGCTTGGGCTTGGCCCGCGTATTGAGTATCTTCACGCCGAGCTTCTCGGCCGCCTCAAGTATCTGGGCCCTCTTCTTTCCCCCTACGGTGCGGCTCACGCGAGCGACCTGGGTCTCCTTGTCGACGGATTTGAGTTCGTTTACGTTGCTGATCAGTACTTCTTCCTTGCCAGTGGGGTGCAGGCCGCGTACGGCTGCTGGGCCTCCCCATCCGATGTTGGCGACCCTCGGCCAGCCCTTCTCGTTGGTGCGCATCTTGTTGTCGATGCCGCGGGGCTTCCTCCACCTGGGCTTGATCTTTACGAAGCGCCAGGACTCGAAGGCGTTGAACTTGGGTCGGCTCTGGTTGAGCTTCTTCCTGACCTTGAGGAGTCTTCTCTTTTCGGTGTCACTCATCGCTCATTCACTCCTTGCTATAGACGTAGATACCGTCCAGGAACTTTCTCAGGTCCTTGTTTCGTATCTTCGCCCTAGTCTGTATGTTGGCGGCGGTCTGACTGACGTCATCGATGTCGATCCCCTCGAGGACGACATCGTCCTGCTTGATGGTCACCTTCGTGTCCCCGAGTATCTTGGCTACTCTGGCCTTCCTCTCGCCCACGAAGTTCTCGATGTGAACCTCCTTTCCCACCACCTTTACGCCCGTGGGGAAGTGGACGAAGACAATCTTCATCTTGTAGACGAAGCCTTGGGATACGCCCTTGATCATGTTCTTTACGTGCGCGCTGATCGTGCCGATGAGTGCGGCCTCGGTCCTGCGTGGGTTCTCGATGCTCAGCCTGAGGGCGTTGCCCTCCTTGACTATGGCGAGCTTCGTGTGGCCGAAGTCCTTCGTCACCTTGCCCTTAGGTCCCTGGGCGGTGACCTTCCGCCCCTCTACGGTGAGCTGGACGTTCTCGGGTATCTCGACGGTGTTTTCAACTATCTGTACTGTCACACCTGCTCACCTTAGTAGACGTAGGCGATGACGACGCCGCCGACGTTGAGTTCCTTGGCCTGTTTGTGGTCGATTACGCCCTTGGGCGTCGAGAGTATGACGGCTCCGAGGTCTCGGCTGGGTAGGAAGCGTTTCTCCCACTTCTCCATCTCCTTGACCTTCGTGGAGTAGCGTGGCTGGATGGCCTTGCACTCGTTTATGCGGCCGAAGAGCTGGACGCGGAACTTGCCCTGCCTGCCGTCGTCGATGAACTCGATCTCGCCGACGTAGCCCTTCTGCTGTATGAGGCGTAGGACCCTGCCGACGAGGCCTGAGGCGGGGGTGATTATGCACTCGTTCTTCCGCCTTCCCTCGTGGTTCATTATCGTGTTAAGCGCGTTGACTAGTGGGTCCATTCATATCACCTGTACTTCTTGAAGCCCATCGAGGGGGCCACCTCTCGGAAGCACTTCCTGCAGATGTTGAGGCCGTAGCGCCTGATGAGGCCGTTGTGTGTGCCGCACCTGATGCACGCCCTGCTGCCTGGTCCCGTTGTGCGCTTCTTCTGCTCACTCATTGGCTACTCCCACCTCGATGCCGAACTTCTTCGCGATGTACTCCCGTGACTCGTCGGGGGTCACCTTCTGGTTTCTCCCGATCTTTCCTCTTGCGTGCTTCTTCTCGTCGATGTGGTAACCCGGGCGCTCGACGGTCACTATTACGTCCATGCCGGTGATGCCCAGGTTCGGGTCGTACCTCGTGCCCGGGATGTCGATGTGCTCCTTGATGCCGAAGGCGAAGTTCCCCCACTTGTCGAAGCTGCGTGAGTTGATCTTCTTACCGATGGCCTGGAAGGCCTTGTTCAGGAATGTCTCCGCCTTCTCTCCGCGTAGCGTGACCATGCAGGCGATGGGCTCCCTCTTCCTTATGTTGAAGCCCCTGATGGTCTGCTTCGCGAGACGTTGGCAGGGCTTCTGCCCTGTAAGCTGCTCCATGATGGTTTGTGCGTGATCGAGCGGGTCGCCCGAGGCGCCCACGCCCATGTTGACCACGACCTTACCGATCCTTAGAGCCCTCATCGGGTTGGTCTCTACGATTTCGGTTGACATATCATTGACTCTCCGGTAGCGATATCAGCGGCTGGGAGGTCCCCACGGGGAAGACATACTTCGTTAGTGTGCGTATGTCCTCTCCCTTTGGCGTCCTCACGGTCGCCGTCTTCTTCCACCCAGGCTCGTCGCCGAATCCGATTATGATGCCGGTCTCGCCCTGGGACCTGCCGCCCGTGATGACGATGGGCAGCTGGTCCTTGAAGACGATGTGTTCGACGATCTCTTGGGATGGGATCTTTATCTTTAAAACGTCGTTTACCTTGTAGGGGGTCCCTGCTGGGACGTTCAGCGCCCTCCCGTCGTGGAGTCGAAGCTGAATAGTATCGACCGTCAGGGTAGACTTCCCTACGATCCTGCAGAGCTTGAAGCCGATCTCATCTCCCTTTATCGGGTGGAGGGTGAGTCTGCCTCCCTTTGCGGGCAGGATACGATAATTCTCCCCAGCATCGGGTATCGATATCACGTCCATTAGGCCGACAGGGAACTTGTCATCCAGACGGGGTTTACCGTCTATCTTGATCTTGCCCTGCTTCGCGATCTGAGTGGCCTCACGCCTAGTGGAGGCTGTGCTTAGCATGTCGCGTAGTATGATGGTGATGGGGATGGATGTCCCGAAGTTGTGTGGGCCAGGGCTCGTGTTTATGGACCACACCTTCTCCTTGCGGTGGATGGTCCAGAACGTCGGCGCCTGCTGTCTCTTCATGTGTCTAGTTGGTCCTTTTCTTCCCATCTCTACTCCTCCTTAGGCTTGAAGCCCTTGCGCTCGAGTATCTTCTTCCGCCAGTCGTCGTCGAGCTTGAGCTTCGTTATCATGACGTTCTCGGCCCTCACCGGGAGTTGGACGGTTGAGCCGTCGAGGCGGGTCCTGGTGACGCCCTCTATGTAGACCTTCGAGTTCTTCGTGTTGACGCGCAGAACCTTACCCTCTGTGAGCTTTCTGTCGCCCTTCGTTATGGTCACCGTGTCCTCTTCGATTATCGGCATGGTCCGGGCACCGTATTGGGTCTTAAGGTTCGGTGATAGGGGTGCTGAGATGTACCTTCTCCTAATGTGTATGGGAGCGTTCTTCTGCTGCTTTCTCACCGTTGAGGGTTTGGTGTTTCCTACTTTATTCAATTAAACGACCATCCTCGCGGTTGTTCCGAGGCGAGCGAAGCGCTCCACCGCCTCTTTGGCCACCGGCCCCTTAACGTCTGAACCCCTTAGCGTGCCCTCGGGTGTGAGTATGACGGCGGCATTGTCCTCGAACTGGATCCAGGTGCCATCCTTCCTCAGGTACGGCTTCCTCTGGCGGATGATGACCGCGCTGAACATCTGCCTCCTCATCTCGGGCGTACCCTCTCGACAGCTAACCGTACAGAGATCGCCCACGCTGGCTATCGGCAGCCTGCGGCGGCGTCCCTTGTAGCCGAGGACCTGGATGAGTCGGAGCACACGTGCACCACTGTTGTCGGCACAGATGAAGACGGAGCCAGACGTTAGGCCGCCGCTTATCTTACGCCGTGGTGTAAGCTTTCTCTTCCCTGTTCTCTTACTCATTCATTCACGCCTCCTCGGCTAGCTTTTCCACGACGCAGAAGGACTTGGTCTTGCTGAGTGGCCTGCACTCAGCTACTCTGACCCTCTCGCCCCTCTTCGCGTCTATGCATGGGGGGTTGTGTGCGGTGATGCGGCTGCTCGCTCGCGCGTAGCGCTCGTATTTCCTGTTGAATCTGGTGTAGTCGATGCGGATAACGACGGATTTCGCCATCCTGTCGCTAACCACCACACCGTCCAACACCCGCCCCCTCACCGCTAGGGAGCCGTGGAATGGGCAGTCTGGGTCACTACACTCGTTCTCGGGTCTTTTAAGGCTCATCAAAACGTTCTCGCCCTACCAATCTCGTTTAGGCTTCTTCTTTACGCGGTCTTCTGGTCGACCGATGAGGGTCTTCCCCTCTACCTCAACCAAGGTTCCGTCCAGGTTGAAAATGAACGACGCCTCACCCTTCGCGACCTTTTTGTCGACGCCCTTGCGGCTGATCGTCAGGGTATTTCGCGTCTCGTCAACTACTGTTCCCTTAATGTTTCTTTGACAACTATTGCTGACACCGCTGATCCTCGCCTCGAGCCCGATGAGCTCGTGGCGGGTTAGGTTGTCAGCGGTGACCGGCGTCACTGCTTGGACGCCTCCTCGTTGGTTACAGTCTCGATCCTCGCTATCGTTTTCCTCAGCGCCTTGGCTCTGCCGGGGTTCTCCACGGAGCCGCCTGCGTTGATGAGGGTCTTGATCTTTGAGAGCTCTGTCTTAAGCTCCTCTAGCTTCTGTTGCCTCTGCTCGGGGTTCATTTCCCTTATGTCTTCGAGTCGAACAATGGGCAACTAAGCCTCCTCCTTATCTTCCTTGGGTTCTTCCGCTTCGGCTGGTTTTTCCTCATCAGCTGGCTTTTCTTCACCCAGTTTTTCCTCTACGGGCTGGGGCTCTGGCTCTGCCTCAACTGGTGTAGGCTCAACTACAGCTTCGTCGGGTTTTACTTCCACTGACATCTCGGTGGTAGTTTCTTCGGGCTTTTCATCTACTGGAGCCTCGGCGGTGGCTTCGGGCTGTTCCGTTGCTGGAGCGACTTGCTCCGTGGTCACTGTTTGCTCAGGTTCGGGCTCTACGCCCTCGGGCATGTAGACCTCCTCCTCGGGGTACTCGATCTCGGGCAGCCCCTTGAGGCTGATCTTGTCGGGGAACTTCGCGTCGGGTGGGATGATGTTCACTGTGACGCCGAGGATGCCTCTCTTCTGTTTGACGTGGATCGTCGCGTGGCGTAGCCACCTCTTGGATGGTTCACCGGACTTGGGGATGTAGCCCTCGCTGACCTTCTCGAACCTCGCCCTCGCGCTCCTTATGGGTCCCTTGAGTATGATTTCGCAGCCTAGTGCGCCGCTGTCCATTATCCTTCGGAGGCTCCAGAATATGCTCCTGCGGAAGTGGACGCCTCGCTCGAGCGCGTTGGCTACCCTAGCAGCCATTATATGTGGGTTGAGCTCCGGGACCTCGATCTCGACAACGGTTATCTGGGGGTTTACGAGTCCGAGCTTGTGCTCAAGCTTGTCAGATGCGTCCTTGATGGCGCGTCCCCTCTTTCCGATGACCCTTCCGGGTCTCATGGTGTAGAGGTTGATCTGCGCCCCAAGCGGCGTCTTTGTGAGTGTGATGCCCCCATAACCGGCTTCCTCGAACTCCTTAGAGAGAAGTTCGTCGACGGCCATACGCTCCTTACTGTCCCGGATAATGCGCTTGACTACAGACAAAATTACACTTCCTCGACGGCGACCTCGACGTGTGTGAGGTGCCTGAAATACGGAGAGGCCCTACCAAAGGCCCTCGGGATGAATTTCCTTATCCTGCGGCCCCTGTGCGCCGCGATGTGAGTGATCTTTAAATTCTCGGTGTCCAGCCCCTTGAACTCGGCGTTCGCCTCAACGGCGTCTAGAACTCGAAGGATCTCTCCCGCGGCTTTCTGCGGGTACCTGCCTGCATCGAAGCCCTGGGCTTCAGCCCTGTGCGGCACCTTGAGCCTATACCTGTAATAGGGGACAGGCTTCTTCAGCTCGACGACGTCCTGTAACGTCTCCTTCGCCTTAGCTAGCTTCATGCCCTTTATGTAGTTGCAGATCTCTCTGGCAGCCTTTGGCTTTATTCTGAGATCCCTGCCGCTGGCTATCGCTGTCTTGTCCGGATCTAGACCTGTGACCGAGTATCTCCAGGATGGCATATACGCACCATTCGCCTTACTTGAAATCGGGACTTTATATAAAAACGTTATCTAAATTCGTGGGTGATGTGAATCTATAGACGATTATTAGGGGTTGTTTTTAGAGGAGCGTTGTGAGATTAATATTGAATGTTTTGCGGCAGGTTTTATCGTGAGGATGTCTATGAGCATAGATAGTGCAGTTTATTTTGAAAGTTTTATTTGTAGAAAATAAGCTGAAGTGTATTTACTTCAGCGGGATGTACATCGAGCTTCTGGATGCTCCGATGCCTGGCTTGCCGTGTCGGACGAGCTTGTTCGTAATGACGAACTCGCCGAGGTAGTGGCCCAGCATCTTCTCGTTGATCCTTACCTCAACGAACTCCTGGCCGCTGTGGACCTGTATGGTCTTGCCGATCATCTCGGGGAGGACCACCATGTCTCGGGCGTGTGTCTTGATGGGTTTCCCGTCCTCCTGTCTGAGGTGCTCGAGGACGATCCTCTGCTCGTTGCTGAGTCCTCTTCGTAGGCTTCTCCTCATGCGGCTGGGCAGGAGGTTGATGAACTCGTCCATTGACATGGCTTTGAGGTCGTCGACGCTTCGTCCCCGGTACTGGAAGTTCTTTGGCATTCGTCTTCACTCCATAGTATCGCTTTATTTAATCGTGTTGGTTACTCCCGGAGGCGCTTCGATCCGCCCCTGCCCGATACCCTGGCGGCGATTAGACCGACCTTCGCGCCTGGGGGGGAATTCCTGCTCACGGTGGTGGACTTTCCGGGTCTCCTGTGGCGACCTCCGCCGTGCGGGTGGCTGGCGGCCGTCATCTTCACGCCGTGTGCAATTGGGTAGACCTTGTTGTTGGCCATTGCCGCGTGGAAGCCCTCGCCCGCCTTGAGGCGAGGTTTCTCGAGTCGGCCTCCGCCGGAGATTACGCCGATGGTTGCCAGCGAGTCGTCGGATACCTGGATGCTTCTCTTGGATGGGAGTTTTAATACTGTCTTGCCGAGGTTGTGGGCGATTACCGTTGCGAATCCGCCGGATGCCCTCGCGATCTTGCCGCCGTCCCCGGGCTTCAGCTCGATGTTGTTCACGAGTGTGCCCTCGGGGACCCTGCTGAGAGGGATTATGTTCCCGACCTTGAGGGGGGCATCTGGGCCGAGGAAGATTTCCTGGTCGACGTGTGTCCCCTCGGGTGCCGCCGAGTAGAATGACTCGCCGTTGCTGAGCTCGATGAGGGCGAGGGGTGCGCCCCTTCCGGCCTCGTGGACTATGTCCTTGACCACTCCGTGGAGGGACCCGCTTGATGTCTTTGGGTACCTTACCTGACTGATCTTACCGGAGTGCGCGGCCTGGAAGACCGGCGTCCCGCGTCCGCGTCGTTGAACCTTGATTCTCTTACCCATTCCTCACACCTACAGTATGCCTAGCTTTATGGCGACCTCTGAGGCGCTGAAGCCCTCCTTGAGCTTGACGAAGGCCTTCTTCTTGCCTTGCCTGTCGATGAGCGTGTTTATCTCCTTTGCCTCAACCTCGTAGAGTTCCTTTATTGCCTTCGAGATGTCCTGCTTAGTCGCCTCGCGGTGGACGATGAAAATTAGCTTGTTTTCGTTCTCGATCATGTAGACGCTGCGCTCAGTCATCGTCGGGTACATGATGACGTCGTGTGGCTTCATTTTTAGTCCTCCCATGTCTCGTCGATGGCTGTGAACGCTGACTTTGCCCATACGACGAGTCTTCCAGGGTTCGCACCCGGTGCCAGTAGCTCCGCGTTTAGGTTCCTGAGAACGGTGACGTCGACGCCCGGCAGGTTGCGGGCGGCTCTGCTGACGCCCTTGTCCTCGGAGATGACGATGAGTGGGCCCTTACCGATCTTTTTGCCTCTTCCCCTCATGTTGCCTCTGCCTGCGCGGACACCCTTACGGTCTGCGCGTTCGACGTCGGCCCAGATTCCGATCTTTGTGAAGAGGTCTTGTACCTCCTTTGTCTTCTGGACGCCTTCGATGGCGTCATCGAGGACGAGGGGGAGCTGTGTTACGCCTTCGATGTTGTGTCCGCGTGCTGCGACGATCTCCTTGCTGGCTGTCGCGGCGATGCCGGACCTGATGGCGAGGCGGCGTTCTTTTTTGTTGATCCTCTTGATTAGGACTTTCTCCGACTTCGGTGGGGTTGAGAGGTGACCGCCGACGGCTTGGACTGCGAAGTCTGCCTTGCCACTCTGCTTGAGGCGGGGTAGTCTCGCTTGACCGTGGCCGGTTCCCCTGCTAAGCGCGGTGTTCCTCTTGCCTGCTAGAGGGTCTCTACCCTGAGGTTGGAAGTCGTGGCTCTGCTGTGCTATGACTGCTCTCCTTATGACCTCGGGCTTTATTGGGGTCTCGAAGATCTTCGGGAGATCGATCTCGTCGATCTTTTCGTTTGTGAGACTTAGGACTGGAACCTTCATTGCGCGGTCTTCTCCTTACCCCATTCTGTGCCGACGTATGTTACCTGTGGAGCGGTCTCAGGGTAGATCGTTTCCCTGACGGCTTTCCTCATGCGGATGAGCCTCTTGGGGGTTCCCTGGACGCTTCCCTTGATGACGACGTAGTCGCTCTTTATTGGTCCGTATCTGTTGAACCCGCCTGCGGGGGATACCTTGTTGCCGTCGCTGCCGAGTAGTAGTATGCGTTTGTTAAAGTCGACGCGTTGGTGGCTTCCCATCTGGCCTGCGCGTGCTACGTGAGGGTGAATTGTCCTTGGGGATACGGGCGCGATTGAGGCTACGCTTCTGATGGATTTGCGGGACTTGTTCTGCTGGATGCGGACTCCGAACCTCTTGACGGGGCCCTGGAATCCTTTGCCCTTCGTGACTCCGGAGAGGTCGATGGATTCGCCAGGTTTGAAGACCTGTGACGCTGTAACGGTTTTGCCGAGCAGCCCCTTGGCGAACTCAAGTTGCTGGTCGATGCTTCCGCCGCCGACCTTGATCTCGATGAGGTCGGGGGTGTTCTTCCCCATGGAGGCAAGCTTTGGCTGCGTGGCGGCTAGGATCCTGATCTCCTTCGCCTTGTCCTTGGACGAGGCGAGTTTCTCAAGCTCCTTAGCGGTATCAGCGGTCTTCTTGACCTTCGTCGCCTTGATGACATCCTTCGTGGGATCGGTCATCCAGGCCTCAGTGATGACCTTGTATCCGTCGTATGTCTCCCTGTAGGAGCGGATGGCGCATACAAGCATCGGCGGGGCCTCTATGACGGTTGCCGCGACCTTTACTTCTTGTCCAAACTCGGGGACCTTTGCCCTGTCCTCTATCTGATAGAGGTGGGTCATCCCCGCCTTGTAACCTGCGAAGCCTAGGAGCTGGGGACCTTCTGTGACCTCCGGCCAATGCTGGATGCGTCCATTAAAGTGGCTTGCCCTGCGTCTAGGATAGAATGACTTTGATCCTTTTCTAGGTGAACGTGGCCTAGGCATCGTAGCCTCTCCTTATTTTACTAGCTGTAGTGAATCAGCGAGTCCTACATTTAAACGATTCGCATATTGACGGATAATCGTTTATTTGGTTTATTTTTGTTTTTCTGGTTTGGTTTGGGGTTGTTTGTTGTTGGGGGCTTGTTCTCTGCCCTATTGCGGGTGATATGGGCAGATATCGTTTAGGATGCATTGAATGCATTTGGGGTTTTGTGCTCTACACGTGTCTCTGCCGAATTGGATGAGTTTGATGTGGGCGTCTAGGTAGTTTTGGGGTGGGGTGACTTCTTCGAGGGCGAGCCGTATCGCGTCGTATGGCGCGTTCTTGGGTACCAGTTCAAGCCTCTTAGCGATGCGGGCGATGTGTCTGTCGATTGGGATGACTGTTTTTCCGGCGTTGAACAGGAGTACGACATCTGCAGTCTTCTCGCCTACTCCTGGGAGTGACATGAGGGCTTTGCGTGCTTCGGGGTAGGGCTTGGAGACGATTGTGGTCAGGTCGCCATTATATTGTTCTAGGACTCGGGTTGCTACCTGTTTGAGTGTTTTGCTTCGTATGTTGTACATGCCGGCGGGTTTGATCGCCTCGGCTATCTTAGCGACATCGGCGGTTGAGACATCCAGGGGTGTTACCCCGACCATTTCTTCGAGGCGCCGGTATGCGGTGTCCTCGTTTTTCCAATTTGTGTTCTGGCTGAGGATGGTTCTGATAAGGGTCTTGAAGGGGTCTTCTTGTCTCGGCGTCCACCTGCGTGGGGAGGAGGATAGGGCCCGAGCTATTGCTTCTTCAGCTCTCGTCTTCTTCTTCGTCTTCGGCGTCAGGGTCGCCCACTACCTCCTCGGGGTCTTCCACGGGGGGCTCTTGGATCAGGATGATGGGCTCAGGTGCGGGAGGCTTGTTCTTCAGCTCCTTGATCTTCCATGCGATGAGGTCCAGTAGCCCGTTGAGGTTTGTTCTCTTGTCCGCGGATACTGTGGTCCATGGTAGGTCATAGTGGTCGAGGCTTAGCTCTTCCTCGATGTTTTTCACCGTGTCTGCGGATGCCTTGTCAACCTTGTTGAATACGAGTATGACACGCTCAGCCGGGACGCCGATGTCGCGTAGCAGGCTGATTCCTTCCCCGAGTTTGAGCTGCAGGGTGAGCGGCGGGTCAGTTATCTCAAAGAGCAGGATGACGACGTCGGCGCTTCTTATGTCCTCGAAGTTGATCTGGAAGCTCTTGATGAGGCGGTGGTCGAGGTCGAGTACGAAACCGATCGTGTCGATGAACATGACGGTCGTTTCGGGGTCGATATACCGTTTCGAGTACTTGCTGCTGAGCGTGGTGAATGGGCGGTCGCTTACTGGTTTGTGTTCACCGGTGAGTGCATTGAATAGGCTGGTCTTCCCGGCGTTGTAGTAGCCGGCGATGCATATCGTGGGGTAGCCGAGTTTCTTGCGGTTCTCTATCTGTCGTTTCTTCTCGGCTACTAGACCCTGTATATTTTCCTTGATATCCGACTGGCGCCGCGATATCTCCCTCAGTTGACCGCGGAAGCCGTACTCGCCGCCGCTGTGGAAGAATGGGCGGTCGTGGGTGAAGTGTATGTTTGCGGAGAGCTTGTAGAAGGGCGCGAGCTTCTCCAGCCTCGCTGATTCGATCTGGAGCTTGCTCAGGTTGTCCGATGCCATCTGGTCGAATATCTCGAGGGTCAGCTCGTATCTGTCGATGACGTCGCAGCCCGTTCCCTGTATGAGGTTGAGTTTCTGGCTGCTCTTGAGCAGGTTGTAGAAGACGACGAGTTGGACGTCGTGTTTCTCCGCCTGTTTCTTGATCTCGCCGACTTTTCCCTTGCCGATGCAGTATTTCTCGAAGGGGCGGTACCTCGTCTGGACGACCTCGCCGACGACCTCTAACCCGAGTGCTTGGACGAGTGCCTTTAGCTCGTCGAGTCTGACGCGGTACACCTTGTGGTCGTGTACGTTTGTTCTCATCATGCAGATTATGGCTCGGCCTTTGAGGGCGTCCCTGGGTCTGACTTCTTCGGGCATCGGTTGTGTAGTGGTGTGGGGTTGCCTGTCTTAAAAAGCATGCATCGAGAAGTGATGGTCTTATTCTCGATGTTTTTACGCATGATAAACTTCGATCTTGTTGAGGGGGAATGCGCCTCCGCAACTTCGAATATCCTTCTTATTGGGGAGGGCTGGCGGAGGCGCGATTTAATTAAATTAACCATTTCTTAAAAAAAGTTGAGTGTAGTTCCCCGCGAAAATACACCGCCCCGGGAACTTTGATAAACGTTGTCAAGTGGTAAAATTCGATTAATAGCAGGGGTGGATGTATGAGTTTCCTTTCGGGAAGAGCACGTCTATCAGCTCTCTATACCGTGGCTTCACCGAAACGTCGGGATAGTCGTCCTCCAGCTCCTCTCTGCTCGCTGCTCCGAGGAGGAGCTTCGGAAAGACTACGGGGTTTATCCTTATCTCGTCCTTCCTGAGTCCTTCGCAGGGCACGACTCTCTCAACCTTCCCGTCGACGATGTTGAGGGCCAGGCACTGCCGGTAGAGATTGATCTTAATGTCATCGGTCAGGTTCCTATGGCGGGAATCTGCGATGCGCTTAGTGAAGAGGGGCGCCAGATTCTCGAAGACGCGTTTGTGGTCGACTATCTTCACCTGCCACGCGTATGGCTTATGTGCCTCGCCCCCGGATTTGAGCAGCTCGTCGATGATCGGCTCCGAGTGGCTCACCCTCGTGACCAGCCTGGATGCGCCAAGTTCCTCTCCGTATGATCTGATGAACCCGAGGATTTTATCGGCCTGTCGATTGTTTGTGTTGGATATCTCAACGAGGTAGATGGTGTCCCCCTTGAGGCTGAGCCGGAAGTAGGCGACTACCTCCCCCCTCTCTTCGAGGACAAATCCCTTAAAGGCCCAATCGGCTTGCCAGCCAGTCTCCTCTTGGGCCCTCCACACTGCTTCGGGCCGGACGCTGTGGACTAGAAATTTCTTCTGGGATTCCCCAAGTAACCCGACGGCTTTGGAGATATCTGATCTTCTGAAGGGGCGTATATCCGGGGTCTTTTCATAGGCTATTTTGGATAGCGGCATCTCCGCCTCGACGTCGAGGGGGATGGTGTACTCGTATCCGAATTGCCGGTAGAAGAAGGGGATGCCCTCTATGACGGAGAGATCGAATCCCCCTTCGGCGATGTATTCATCGTAGTGGGCGTTTAATGTCCTCTGGAGGCCCCTCTTCCTGTACTCGGGTAGGGTGGCCACCATGCCCATCTCCGCGACCTTGAGGGGGATTCCCCCGATGCTCCATGTCTGGGGGATGATGTTGAGGCTCGCCACCATCTTGCCCTCATGCCTCACTGTGAGGAAGTTTCCCCAACTCGAAGCCGGGCTGGCGCTCGAGGAGCCGCCTCGTCATGGCGTCCACGCCTTCTTCCTCGCCGAAGACTATCCGCATGAGCTCGAGGTTCTCGTCGACGTCGCGCTCGGTCTCCAGGGGCTTCACGTGGAAGGCTGACAAGTTGATTATAGAATCTTTGGAGGGTTAATAAAATTGGATACTATAGCGAGTCTCGTATCTTATCGAGGAGCTTGACCGCTATCTCCCTCTTCGTGGTCAAGGGGATGTGGGTGATGACCCTCTTCGAGTCTATTATGTAGACCTCGTTGGTGTCGACGTTGAAGCCGCGGTTCTCCTTCGAGACGTCGTTCGCGACTATCAGGTTCATCTTCATCTCCTTGAGCCTCTTGTAGCTACGGTCGACGAGTTCCTCGGGGCTTATGTTGTACTCGGCCTTGAAGCCGACGAGGAAGACCTTCGGGTCGGCCTTCTTCACCTGGGCGATGATCTTGGGCAGCGCCTTTAGCTTTAAGACCCACTCGCCCTTGCTTGAGGGGGTCTTCTCCATCACGCGCTCGGCCGGCCCCCAGTCAGAGGCTGCGGCCGAGAGTATGGCGGCGTCGTACTTCTTCGCCTTTAGTTCGCCGACGACCGCGTCGAGCATCTCCTCCGTGGTCTCTATCTTGATGACCTTGGCGTTCGGGGGAGGGGGTGCGGTCGCTGGGCCGTAGACGAGGGTCACCTCCGCGCCACGTCCCATCGCGTCTTCGGCGATCGCCACGCCCATCTTGCCGGAGCTCGGGTTCGTGATGTACCGGAACGCGTCGATGTAGGCCCGGGTCGGGCCAGCGGTTATCAGGATACGTCTGCCTTGGAGATCCTTAGGCTTGGTTAGTCTACGCCGTACAGCCTCGACGATCTCCTCTGTGCCGGGTATCTTCGCCTTCCCCTCCTCGAATCTCGGCATGAGGACCTCGATCCCGATGCCCTGCAGCTTCTTGATGTTCTCGATGACTAGGGGGTGCTTGTACATGCTAGCGTGCATCGCCGGCGCGATGATTACGGGGATGCCCGCGCCGATGCCTGTTGTGAGGAGCGTCGTGACTGGCGTGTCGTCTATCCCGGCTGCAACCTTCCCTATGGTGTTCGCCGTCGAAGGGGCGACGAGGATCAGATCGGCGTGCTGCCTGTGCTCTCCTCCGTATTGGACGTGTTCGACGTCGCCGGTCAGCTCGGTTACGACGGGGTTGCCCGTGGCCCAGTGGAACATGTCTGGGTGGACCACGTGCTCCGCCATCTTCGTCATCACGACGTATACGTCGGCGCCGAGCCGCATCAGTTCTCGGGCGATGTCCGGGCTCCTGATGGCTGCAACGCTTCCGGTGACGCAGAGGACTACCCTTTTTCCTAGAAGCTCCCTGGACCTTGTCCCTATTATCGACTTTGACGTGTGTTCGCCGAAGGCCATCACAACATCATGGGTTAGGGCTACGCGACGGTCTTTTAACTTTTTACTACAAATGCCCTCTGCGTCGAAATGGGGTGGGGTTTAGAGTTCCTCTAGCTTCTCCTCGATCTCGCTGAGGCGCTCCATGATCTCTTCGAGTTTCTCCTCGATGCCGTCGATCTTGTCGATGAGACCGGCGACCTCGACCTCGAGATCCGTTAGTTTCTTCTCCTGACTCATATATCAGTCTCCGGTTCTGCGTTGACTGGCTCTCTTTATAAGTTTAACTAGTTTCGCCTAGGAACAGACTAAGTGCTCCTCTTCGCGTTCTTCAGGACACCCATGTACCACTTGCTGTCCTCCTCGGCGTAGGTGGAGACGTCGAAGTGGAGTGGCTTGCCCTCGTTGCTCATGATGATCACGTCCTTGATCTGGCTGTTCATTATCTTGCGGCGGCAGCGCTGGCAGGGGACCGCCATCGTGAGCTTCCCGTCCCGGTCCCTCCCGGCGATGTAGAGTGTGGCGCCGATCCTGTCGGAGCGGTTGCTGTTGATGATGGCGTTCTCCTCGGCGTGGACGGCGGGGCAGTAGTCATAAGCCGCGCCCTGAGGTGACTCCATCTCGTCCTTGATGCAGCCGACCTCGTAGCAGTTTACGACGCCCCTCGCTGTCCCGTTGTAGCCCGTGCCGACTATCGTGCTGTCCTTGACGAGCACTGCGCCGAACTTACGCCGCGTACACGTGGAGCGAGCAGCGACGCTGAGTGCGATGTCTAGAAAGTACCTGTCCTTATCTGGGCGGTCCATGGCTCAACAACCTGATGGACCGGATAAAAAACCTTCCAGCCCCCCGGCAAACGTTTATCGCCCCACCCGCCCCCGCATACATAGGCGGGCGATGATGACTTTGCCCTTCTGAACCCGTGATGAGGATCTTGAGTTTGGAGCCCGCCGCTCGCAACCTTCATAACATGAGGAGGGGCACCTGTATCCACGGTGAAGAATTATGCCGTGGATAGAGGTCAAATGGTACGCCGGTAGGGACAAGGCCACAAAGGCCAAGACTATTGAGTTGCTGACGAAGGCGATGTGCGAGGCCGTCGGATGCAAGCCCGAGGCGGTCAGCGTCGTCTTCTACGACATCGAGAAGTACAACTGGGGCAACGCCGGGAAGCCATACGGCAACTAGCCCCGGCTAATCCCTCTTTTTAACGGCGCTCTCCAGCTCGGAGATTACGCTTTCTTTTCCGATCAAGGCGATGTAGGGTCCCAGCCTAGGTCCCTGATTCTTCCCGAGTAGGACCTTGTAGACGACGGGGAAGACGTCTCTCGGTTTCCAGCCGTTAGCCTTCGCGGCGTTGAAGGCGACGCCCTGCAACTCCTCGGGGGTGTTCGCCTTCCTGAGTTCGGCGACTACCGCCTTTACTATGGTGGCCTCCTGTTCGGTTAGGGTGATCTCGGGTGGCTCCTCGGTGAAGTCTTCGACCCAGTTGAGGGCGTAGCCGATCCGCTTCGCCAGTCCGTTCTCGGTCTTTTCGAGGTAGCCGTACTCCCTGAGCTTCGATGTGATGAACTCCGCCTCCGAGCCCTTCGGGGCGAGGCGGGCGAGCTTCAGCACGAGGTTGTATGGGACGTGGACCTCGGGTTCCTTGGGGGGCTTCAGCATCCAGCAGTACTCGTAGAGGCCGGAGGCCTGAGCCTTCTCCATCTCGTTCAGGGTCTTCGCCTTCCCGAAGTAGACGTCCTCGGTATCGTCGAGTTCGTCCATGTGGGTGGGGATGTCCTCGACGCTCCCGCTCTTAGTGCCCACGAAGCGCTTGAAGATGAGGAGGTTCAGGGACTGGGGTGAGCCGTAGCGGTACCAGACTTGGGGGGTGAAGACGTTGCCTGCGGATTTACTGATCTTCTTGCCGCCGCGGTCGGTGAACATCTCGTACTGTACGTGCATGGGTGGCTCCCAGTCGAGTATCTCTCGGCATATCCTGTCGTTGACCCTGACGCTGTCGGCGATGTCCTTGCCGTATGCCTCGAAGCGTATGTCGAGCGCCCTCCAGCGGGCGGCGAACTCGACCTTCCAGCTGAGCTTGCCGTTGCCGGAGAGTATGTCTACCTCGCCCCTGTGGCCGCAGCCCTCCAGCCAGTTGCCTCGGACCTCCATACCGTTGCACTCGTACTCGATGGTGTGGGTCTCGGGGTGGTACTTTGTGGCGTGTGTCGTGTAGATACGGCCGCACTTTTCGCAGACGACGAAGTAGGGGAGCTCCTCCGTGTACTTCTCCTGCCCGATCTCCTCCTCGATGATCTTCCCAACCTTCTCGTGGTTGTTCATGATGGCGATTATCTCTTTGTCGAGGACGCCCTGCTTGTAGCACTCGTAGCCGCTCATGAAGTGGTAGTCGGCGCCGCTCGTGTCGAGGGCGGCGAGTAGCTGGCTGGTCATGTGGGCGCCGAAGCTCTTGTGGCAGTCTCCGGCGGGGTCGGGTATGGTGCTCACCGAGTAGCCGAGCCACTTCTCCAGCTCCTTGGGGAGCCCGGCGGGCACCTTCCTGAGACCATCCTTGTCGTCGCTGAATGCTATGAGCTCCGCGTCGTAGCCCTGTACCCTGCACCCGAGGGCGACGGCGTAGTTGCGGAGGGCGTCGCCGAGGCTGCCTATGTGTGGGAAGCCGGAGGCGCCCAGGCCGCTCTCCGTCCTGATGAGTTTGAGGCTCCTGCCGAGCCTCTTCTCACGCTCGATGAGCTCTGACGCGGCCTTGTCGTACCACGTGCCCTTGCCGATGATCTCAGGCATGAATATTCTACCTTCGATTACCATGAACGGGTTCTGTTAAAAAGGGTTCGCCGCCCCGAATCGCTTAAAGGGTTAGGGTGCCGATCGTTCTCCGTGAAGTCAGAAGAGGGCAGGCCGTTTCTAACATACGTGATCATAGTCGTCTCGGTCATCGTCATGCTCCTCGTCACGATAACCTCTGCTCCGAGCCTGCTCCTCGACGAGTACGCCCTAAGGGCGAGCTACTTCACACATGGCATGAGGGTGATCAGCATCGTCACCTACATGTTCATACACTCGGACTGGATCCACCTCATCCTCAACTGCTTCGCCCTCTGGGGCATAGGAACCATCATGGAGAGGGAGATAGGCTCCGCCAGGTTCGGCATAGTCTTCCTCGCCTCCGGCGTCATCTCGGGGCTCGAACACGTGATCCTGTACCCGGCGTCCACCGAGTTCTTTGTAGGGGCTTCGGGCGCCGTCTTCGGTGTGCTTGCTACACTGTTCCTGCTCTCCCCCTTCAAGCGTACCTCCCTTTTCGTCGTGCCTCTCCCAGCCATTCTCGTCGGTGTTCTCATGGCATCCATAGAACTGGCAAGCGTCGCCTGGGCTGGCGGCGGGGTACTCGCAAGCGACGTCCAGATCGCCGGCTTCATCACAGGCGCGACCCTCTCGTTCTGGATAGACGTCAAGAAGGCCATCAAGGGGCTCGCGATTGGGGCAGGCGTCGTGATAATCCTCTACGTGCTCGGCCTGTTCTTCAACCTCATCTGAGTGAGAGGAGCGCCTCGGGCAGCTCACGCATCGACCTCACGACCGCGTCGGGCTTCGCCATCTCCATCGCCTCCTTCCTTGTGAAGTAGACGGGTATCGCTATCGCCCTCGCTCCGGCAGCCTTCCCGGCCAGCACATCATTGTGGCTATCGCCGATCATTACGCCGTCACATGGGGCCACCCCCATCCTCTCGAAGCACACCAATACCTGGTCCGGGTGAGGCTTCATCCGGAGGCCAACGGTCCTACCGATAACCGGGTCGAAGTATTCCGATACGCCGAGTTTTACTAGGACCTGTTTTGCTACCTTGCCCGAGTTGGATGTGCACACGCCCATCCTGATCCCTCTTGACTTCAGCCAGTCCAGGGTCTCCAATGTGCCGGGCATGAAGCCGCACTCCTCGACCCCCTCGTCCTCGTAGCCGTCGAGGACCATCCAGATGCCCTCCCGTATCCTCTTCACCTCCTCGGCGGACTTCGTGGCCGCCAGCCGGGTGTCCATCTCGTGCATCAGGTTGAAGAGCCCCTTAGTGGAGCATTGCGCTAGGTCGCCGTCGCTGCACCCGCACGCGCGGTATGCCTCGACTATCTCGCCCTGCGCCTCCCTCCACCTCACGTGCTCGCCGAGATCTACGAGGGTGGCGTCGAGATCGAAGACGACTCCCCTTATGGTCATCGAGGTCAAGGCCGACACGGATGGGTGTCCGAGGGTATTTATGTTTAGGTGGAGCCCCGGGCGGGATTTGGACCCGCGATCTTTTGCTTACCAAGCAAACGCTTTGGCCAGGCTAAGCCACCGGGGCGAACAAACATAAGCACAGGGAGGATTGATTTTAAGTTTATCCCGCTTATGGGACGCGATGAAATGAAAACAACTCGGCGGGTAAAACTGTCACCGGATTACCCGTTTATCCAGTTATTAAAAGGGCGTTATTATGGCCTATTTTCGCATATAGGGTAATAATTAACGCTCATATAAAAGCAGCTGTGAACCCTAGTGAAAGTGAGTGAAATTGATACCAAAGTAATTTCGGTTTAAAGCCATTATATTTATATACTCAGAAATTATGTTATTTCCAAGGCTGATATGCAGTGGCGCAGGTTGGTAGTAGACGAGCGATGGTCGAGCGCCTCGTTCAGATGACGCGAGACGAGGCGGTGTCGAAGAGAAAGAGTATAGAGACCATCGACCCGATAATCAGAGCGGGCAGAAGGGTGTATCCATACCTCTCCGAACGCGAGCTTATCGATTGCGCCTCGACTGCCCTGCGCGTCATACTCAGCAAAGGGGAAACCGACACCCGCCAGATGACCCTCATCTCATACTAAGCCCGGCGAGTTCCAGTACCTTATTCATGTTCTCGGCGTCGCTGCGTCGATCATTCACGGGCGTCTCCATTATCATCGGCCTCTTCGATAGCTGGCTGGCGAGTATCAGGCGGAACCCTTCCTCCCCGATGTTTCCTAGGCCGATGTGATCGTGATGATCTACTCCTGAGCCGAGGCCGCCGACGGAGTCGTTTAGGTGGACGAGTTTGAGCCTGTTGATGCCGATTGTGCTTCTTAGTTCTTGTAATGTCTGGGCTAGTCCGTCCCGTGTGGCTATGTTGTAGCCGGCTGCGAAGGTGTGGCACGTGTCGAGGCAGGACCCGATCCTCGTGCTACCTAGTTCGTTGATGAGTTCGGCTATGTCGCCGAAGTTTGATCCCATGTGGTCTCCGGAGCCCGAGTCGTTCTCTAGCAGTATCATGGGGCCACCCTTATCGGCCGCCCTTCCGAGGGCCTGGATGAGGCGCAGTCTCCCGCCCTCGGCACCCGAACCCACGTGGCTCCCGATGTGGGTCACAATGTACAGGATTCCTAGCTCGTCGCACCTCTCGGTCTCCTCGACGAGGGCGTCCACGGATTTCTTGTAGATGGTGTCGATCGGGCTGGCGAGGTTGGGGAGGTAGGGCATGTGTGAGAAGACGGGGCCTATCTTCGACTCCCTGTGCTTTCGGCGGAACGCCTTGACCTCGTCGGGGTTTAGTGGCTTGGACTTCCACGTCCTCGGGTTCCTCGTGAATATCTGGAACGCGGTGCACCCGAGAAGCTGAGCCCTGTCGAAGGACTGGTCTATCGAACCGGCTATTGAGACGTGGAAGCCCAGCTTCACGCCTGAGATAAACGTCTAGGGGTATTAAAAGTGGGAGAAGAAGGCTATGATGCCTTCTTTACCGCCTTATCGAGTATCTCCATCCCCACGTCGAGGATGTCGTCCTCGATCGTGAGTGGTGGATGGAGGCGGACGCAGTTGTTGTAGAGCCCGGCCTTGAGGATCATGAGGCCGCTGCTGAGGCATGTCTTGATGACCTTGCTGCTCGCGTCGGGGTTGGGCTTCTTGGACTTCTTGTCGGTGACGAACTCCATGGCGAGCATGGGGCCGAGGCCTCGGACGTCTCCGATGATCTCGTATTTCTCCTTCATCTCCTCGAGCATGGGGCGGAGGTGCTTGCCCATCTTGGCGGAGTGCTCGACGATCTTCTCGCGCTTTATCAGCTCCAGGACCTTGAGGCCGGTGGCGCAGCTGATGGGGTTTCCACCGTAGGTTCCGCCCATGCTGCCGGGGTAGGTGTCCCTCATCAGCTCGTCCTTGGCGACGACGCAGCTGAGGGGGAGGCCCGAGGCGATCGCCTTGGCCATGGTCATGATGTCGGGTTCGATCCCGAAGTGCTCGATGGCCCACATCTTGCCTGTGCGCCCGAAGCCCGTCTGGACCTCGTCGATGATGAGCTTTATGCCGTGGGCGTCGGCGAGCTTCTTCAGCTCCTTGAACCAGTCGAGCGGTGGCGTGATGAAGCCTCCCTCGCCCTGTACGGGCTCGGCGATTATCGCGCCGACGGTGGACGGGTCGACCTGGGTCTTGAAGATGCTGTGCTCGATGTGCTCGATACATGCGTGTCCGCAGTCTGGGTACTCGACGTGGAACGGACACCTGTAGCAGTAGGCGTAGGGGGTGAAGTAGACGCCTGGTACGAAGGGGCCGAAGCCGACCTTGTACGGATCCCACTTGCCCGTGAGGGTCATCGCCATCCACGTGCGGCCGTGGAAGCTGTTCTCGAAGCTCAGTATGTTGGGTCTCTTGGTCCCCTGACGGACTAGCTTTACCGCGTTCTCGACGGCCTCGCTCCCGCTATTCAGGAACATGGCCCTCTTCTTGTAAGTGCCAGGTGTGGCCTTGACCATCGCCTCGGCGAGCTTCACGTAGGGCTCGTAGTTGACGACGTGGATGCAGCCGTGGATGAGCTTCCCAGCTTGCTCGCAGATCGTGTCGACGATCTCCTGTTTGCAGTGGCCCAGGCTGACTACGCCTATGCCGCTGGTGAAGTCGATCAGGGTGTTCCCGTCGACGTCCGTTACTAACGCGCCCTTTGACTCGGCTACGCCGATGGGCTGTGTGAGGTAGACGCCCGGCGGTACGAATTCGTTTCTCTCCGCGAGCAGTGCCTTGCTCATTGGGCCGGGTATCTCTGTGATGAG
>JAUYEB010000152.1 GCA_030691555.1 Candidatus Bathyarchaeota archaeon | reverse complement strand
GTAGTCGATGCCCTGCCAGACCATGTGGCTCGGGTCGAGCTCGATGCCGAGCGCCTTGCTCTGAACGACCTTGTACATCTCGTCCCAGACCTCGGGGCTTATGGCGATGTTCTCGCCGCGCAGGTAGAACCTGTCCATCATGGGGCAGTTCTCGATGGCGATGCGGATGCCCCGCTTCTCCGCCTCGGCGCAGAACGGGGTGAAGGCCTCCTCGAAGAGTGGGATGTTCTCCCTTATCGACTTCTCGGGGCTGCGCCCCGCGAACGTGCAGACCACGTCGACGTCCATCCTGCTGGCGAGCTCCATCACCTTGTAGAAGTACCGCGTCGCCTCCTTGGCGTTCGCCTTGTTCGGGTCTAGGTAGTTCGGGTAGTAGCCGAGGGCGGATACCTCTATGTCGTGGTCCTTGAGGTCCTTCTTGACCTCCTTTATGCGCCGGTCGGTCACCTTGTCGGCGTTCAGGCTGGAGTCTGGCCAGGCGGAGAGCTCCATGGAGCGGAAGCCCACCTTGTGGGCGAACTCCACCGTCTTCTCATCGTAGTTCGCGTAAAATCCCAGTTTCATAGTAATTGCTTTCGATAAGACTAATATTTAGAATGTTCCACGTCGGGTGGAACTAACCATAATGTCGGCTAGGCCGTCTTCGGCTCGTTTTTTATTATCTTGACGGCCTTCCCGATGGAGTCTCCGGGGAGACCCCTCTTGAAGGTGGCGAGCAGGTAGCCCCTGCGGACGCCGTGGTACCGCGTGATCTTGCCGTACATCTTCGGGTCGTCGAACGGCCAGGCGACCTTCGACCCGACGAGCCCCTTCGCCTCGCTGGGGGTGGTCCCGGGGACCATGATTATCATCCTGTGCGGGTACTGCATCTTGGCGCCGACGCCGTAGTTCATCACTATGCCCTTGTACTCCATCTTCATCGCATCCATTGTGAGGGGGTGTCTCTCGGGCGTTCGGTCAGAAGCATCCAACGGGGGCCCTCGTGGCGTCCCTCAGCCACCCAGTGGAGCACCGCGGCGCTAATAAAGTTATTATCAGGCAAAAATAAAAAAACTACAGCGCGATAAGGTTCATTTGGACGCTCCGGAAAACCGGAGCCTTGGGAATTTAGTGCTTTTTGACGATGGGCTCTATCTGGTTGTAGTGCCCACACTTCGGGCACTTGTAGACGGCCTGGGTGACCTGCGCCCAGCGCAGGGACCTGAGTATGAAGTGGCCGCAGCTACCGCACTGGTAGTCGATCACCCCTTCGCCGGTCACGAATGGCTCCATCCTCCTCTCCTGCGTCAAGTTGTCCATGCTGAATACTGTGTGATCGATCGGCTTCGTCGGTAGAATCCTCATCTTGTAAGTGTTCTGATCGTTCATGTTCCATCCCTATCAATAGGCCGTGCGAGTTATATTAACCATATCAAAATACGTGCCTAAATCACACCGAAATTTTAAAAACAATGGCAAAAATCGGCATGCGGGGCGAAGACTCTGAAAGGGCTATAAGCCTCGGTCACACCTACTATACTGATGTCCTTCTCACAGCGAAGAACCAGCCTGCTCAGAGTGCTTGAGATCGAGTCCAACATAAAGGACATCGAACACGGCGACGAGTACCTCCGCGTCAAGCGCGAAATAAAACTCCTCGAAAACGCGAGGAACGGGAGCGGCAGGATAGTCGTTAGCTCCCCCAACGACATGAGCACGACGGTGGAGCTCCGGAAGAACAGCGCCGACGTGGAGCAGTATCTGAGCCTGTATCGGGTAAGGATGCGCGGCGTCTCGGACCGGATCGACAGCCTGAACGTCGAGAAGTTCAATCTCAAGAGGGAGCTTATGAGCGGCTAGCCCCGGTGTAGGGCTATCGTATCGTCTAGGCGCAGTCTTCGCAGCTGTTTTAACCATCTTTAAAAGAGACGAGCCGCCACTATTAGCCGGGATTTTATGAAATCCTTCCGTCGCAGCCAGTCGTCTCTGGGCATACTCGGCGGACAGCTAGTTGTGAGGTCATCGCCTTGAGGAAGATGGTGTTACCAAAAAAGGACAAGAAAAAGAGAAAGCACCTGAAGCTGTAGACCTCGGCTTCCTATTTTCCTTGTGCCCTCTGGGATGGAACAGGTGTAGGGGCCGGAAATAGGCTTCACTTTTCATAAAATTATTAAAAAATGGATCACATGACCCCCGGTTTTTATACGTTTAAATAAAGCGAGACCCCTCTATTATTGGGGATACTATGGATCACATACTCACATTCAAGATGATCGTTCTTACGATGTTACCGACAGCGGGTATCTTCCTCAGCCGCGACAACTTCCCCAAGGAGAGGAAGCTGGAGCCCTTCGTGGCCGGGAAGGGGGCCCTGAACTACGTGTGCGGTCAGTGTAATCATGTCATATTGAAGTCTCTTCTCCGGATGCAGGTCCCCGACTCCGTCTACAAGTGCCCCAAGTGTGGCGCCTTTAACCAGGTCCAGGTTTAGGCCGGGTGATCGATAAGACGGCGGGTGGCAGGGTTGAGTGTTTTGGAGAGGATAGAGAGGATGCAGGAGAGGGACGCCGACAAGATACCGGGCGGAGACTTCTCGGTGAACCTCAAGTCCGGCATGAGGATACCGGACGGCGCCTACGCCCCTAAGGAGCGTAAACCCAGGGTGATGTTAAACTCGGACGACGAGTGACGCCCGAGTCTTACCCGCCGCGCCTGCTCCTGTAGTGCCTTACGCGGATCGGCTCAGGCTTCTTCGGCGGCTCGGGCTCCTCCTCGACCGGGGGAGACGCCTCCACCTCTAGCGCGTGGTGTATGAGCGTCAGTATGTACGAGGTGTTGTACCCGACCTCGTCCCTCAGCTTCTGCTTCACGCCCGCGGCGCCGTCGACGTAGTCGTTGTAGTGCTTGGCCGCCTTCTCGAACTCGGGGAACCCCACGGTGCGTATGCCCTT
>JAUYEB010000013.1 GCA_030691555.1 Candidatus Bathyarchaeota archaeon | reverse complement strand
CGAGCGGCTCCGCCAGCAGGCGGTCAAGGGCAAGGGTGCCAAGCCGAGGAACTGATTCTCAACCCCTCAGTTTTTCCATCTGCCGCATCCCATCAGACCCACGATCTCCACCTTTTCCCCGTAATCGAGCGCCCGCAGTGGGGGCACCTCTCGACGGCGTATAGCCGGCGCCCGCATGGTAGCAGACCTCCAACGTTGACTCATCCGTCACTTACCCGGAGGGGTATATGCGGTTTGTCGAGCGGTGACATGGATGTTTAATCGTGGGGGGCGCCCTCGTGCTCGAGTAGGCGCCTCTTTCCGATCCACCCCCCGCTAGTTGTGTATCGAATATTGACAAGTGGAAATTAATCTCCGGGGTTGTGGTAAATGTCCTGATTCCAGACTTACCCAATGGCGCGATTTAGTAAGGTTTCATTGTGAAAACATCTACAATTTCGCCAGAAAAAAAATCCATATAAGCCGAGATGCCGATTTCACCGCCATTCGAATTATTGAGGCCGTTATCTAAACTAAACCTCCAGGTTAATCTTCCGTTATATATCGTCGGGGCATCCCGAACGATTTTATAGGATTCGATGTTCATCTCATTATTACCATAATATTCAACCAATTTACTGAAGGCATTAGCACGCGCATTGATGCTTACTATTCCTAGTAAAGTGACTGCAATGATAACCGCGACTGCGAATTTAACCCTACGTTGCAACGTTATCCACCTCTTTCATCGTTCAAAGCATAATAAAATATTCTATCCCGTGTGAGATAGCGAACTGACTTCCCGCCCTCCACAGATGCGCTTGGATAGGACATTGCGTACTAATTCTGGAGCTGAGTATCTAATACTAAGGTTTAGAACAAACGAATCGCGAAGTTTATAAGATGCATCAAATGGGAGAAGCCTTCTTCTCCTATGAATGGAAGGACATTGAGTCATAAGGAGAATCCTTTTTCTCGAAAAGCCTCATAAGCATACCGAGAAGTCCATAATCGACCGCCATGAGCACTGAGGAGGACACCTATAACATCATCTTCAAGGCGATGCAGCATCCGATAAGGCGGAGGATACTCAGAACCCTTAGCGAAGCACCGAGCACATATACTGAGATCCAGAGAACTCTCAACATCGATAACGGCCTACTCAACTATCACCTCGACAATATGAGGGACCTTATCACTAAGAACGAGGAGGAGAAGTACACGCTTTCCGAGTTTGGCAGAGCCACGGTCAACCTAGTAAAAGGCGTAGAGGAACCAACCAACAGAACTTCATCATATGCCGCCAGATCTCATCTCACAGTAAAGCTGATGGTGATTGTGCTCGCCGCTGTCGTCCTCGTCTCCTCAGCTGTCGTCCTTGACTTGTCTGGACGATTCAGTTCCCAGAGCGTCGAACTCGCACAACTGCAGTACACTAAAGCTCGACTTGAGGAATCATTGAGGGAAGTCAACGCTACTCTTATCTCAACACAGAAATCCTACCTCATAAAGACCCCCTTTGAACGCCTACTATCAGTGGAAGCAAGAAGAACAAACAGTACCAAAGGTACACTGCTGATACTTGATACAGACATCGTAGAAGGTGTGGAATTCCCAGGATTCGTAAGGTTCGTCTCCAAAGATGAGATTACATCCATGGCGATGGATGCGAACGGAACCAGGGTATATATTGTAGACAGGATCAGCCTAACGATTCCAACTCGTGGGATTGTAAAGTTCTCGGGCTATCATGTGTCAGGCGTTGGAGGTGTTCCTGTGACATATGGTGTGGAGGAAACCACCTACTTCTTAGAGAAGAGGGATGGCGAGTGGATCATTTATTCAACTATTGAAGGGCGGGGAGACTATTTCCGCGCAATTCCGTTTCTTGAAATCATTCCATAATTAAGCGAGAATTCGCTAGCGCCGTTGTGTCCTCATTGTTTAACCTCTTCTGAAGTGGCGGAGTACATCGGGTTGGTGTGGTGGAGGTAATATAGATAGAATTAGAAATACTCACGTACGACAAAATATCAAATCCATTTAGTTCATTTGTTATAGTCATCGTCAAGTTCACATAAAGTGGAAGATATTCGCGCTCACCATTTGGTCCATAAAGTAATCCCGGTATGGTCCAGGATGTCCTAGAAGCCTGAGATTCTTAACGCGCACGATGAATAATTAATCGAACTCAATTAATCGTGCGGCGCCCCCTCGGATTCGAGCAGTCGCCTCTTCCTCTCTATCCCCCACCTGTAGCCGCCGAGGCCGCCGCCCTTCCTGACGACGCGGTGGCAGGGGATTATGAGGGAGACGGGGTTCGTGGCGCAGGCCCTGCTGACGGCCCTCGCCGCGGTCGGCTGCCCCATGGAGCGCGCCACGTCCTCGTAGGATCGGGTCGAGCCCCGCGGGATCGCCTGCAGCTCCCTCCAGACGCGGCGCTGGAAGTCGGTCCCCGCCACGTCGAGGGGGATGTCCCCGAGCCGCGTCGCCCTCCCGGCCAGGTAGTCGAGCACCTCGAGGGTCCACGGGTCGGGCTTACCCTCCTCCCGGGTTATCTCGGCGGCGGGGTACTCTCGGCGCAGGGCATCCACCTGGTTCTCGTCACCGTCCCCGAGGCTGAGATGGCAGACGCCGTGGCTCGTCCTCGCGACGAGTAGCCTACCGAGGGGGGAGTCGACGACCCTGTACGTGATCTTCATCCCCTCGCCCGCCCTGCGGTAGGCGCCGGGGGTCATGCCCAGCTTCGCGTTCGCGTCCTTGTAGAGCCAGCTCGTGGAGCCGTAGCCGACGCCGTAGACCGCCTTGGTGACGGGCTCCCCCTGCCTCAGCCTCTCCTTGAGGCGCTCGACCCTGCACGCCTCCTGGTACTGGCGGGGGGTGAGTCCCATCACCCGCTTGAAGGTCCTCTGGAGGTGGGCGGCGCTCACGCCGACCTCGGCGGCAAGGTCATCGAGGGTTATCTTCTCCCCCTGGTTCCTGCGGATGTGCTCGCACGCCCTCTTCACCCACGCGAGCTGGGGGGCGTCCCGCTCCTGTGGCTTGCAGCGTAGGCATGGGCGGTACCCCACGGCCTGGGCTGCCTCCGGCGTGGAGTAGAAGGCGACGTTCTCCCTCTTCGGGTGCCTGCTGGGGCAGGAGGGGCGGCAGTAGATGCCCGTGGTGCACACCGCGACGACGAAGCTTCCATCTGCCGAAGCGTCCCTCGCCTCGACGGCCCTCCACATCTCCTCCTCACTCAACACCCCGTCCTCCATCGACCCCCTCCTAGGCGGGCCGCTTTTAATGCTTTGAGTCTGAATCATGCGGTCAAAGCCGGGCGGGGAACGTTTTTAGGCTCCGCCCACCGGTTTCAACCCGAAGATGTCCACGGAACCACGGGAGCCGCGCCCCAGCTGCATAGGGATGCTCAGCGAGGACGAGGACTGCCGCGAGTGCGACTGGCGCGCCGAGTGCGAGACCATGTCGAAGCAGCTCGAGGCAGACGCCTACAGGGGCGGCACCCACGTCCGCATCACGGGGAAGTACTCGGAGCGGAAGTACAAGCCGAAGAAGCTGCCCTAGCCGTAGGCGAGCTCCTGGCTCACCCTGCTCTCCCCCTCGACCTTGCTGACCCTGATGAGGTTGACGCCCTCCTCCTCCCCCTGCCCGTGGTGGGTCACGAGGAGAACCTGCCCTATCTCCCTGCTGCTCCGCGCAATGTACTCCAGCAGGTGGGGGACGTTCTCCGAGTCGACGGCGTCCGTCGGCTCGTCCAGGATTAGCAGGTAGGGGAAGTTCCTCACCCTGAGGAGGGCTAGGCGCTCCGCGAGGGCGAAGAGACTCTGGTGCCCCCCGCCCGCGCGCCAAGCTGGCAGCGACCGGGGGCTCCCCTTCGGCTGAACCTCGAGCGTGTACCGTTCCCTGTCGATCTTGCACGAGGAGTAGAGTTGCTGGTCGGTGAGGCGGCGGAAGTACTCGAAGGTCGTGTACTCGAGCAGGCGGAGAGTGTTCTCGCGCAGGTCCCTCTCGTACGCGCCGTAGCGCTCCACGACGCCGTCGAGGGCGCGTATCTTCGCCTCGTACTCAGCGACCCTCCCCAGCCTCTCCATCGAATCCTTACGTGTCTGCTCGACGCCCGCTAGCTGGGTACGGAGCCTCTTCTCGGAGGCGTCCGCCTCCTGGAAACGCGCCGCCCTATCGCCGACCTCCCCGCCGAGTCGATTCTCGGTTGCGCGGAGCGCCTTGAGCTTCTCATCGACGCGCCTCCGGGCCTCCTCCAGCCCCTTCACGGGGCCGAACTCCTTCTCGAAACGCTCCTGGATGCCCTCGCTGCCCAGTTCGAGTCTCTCGCTGAGTATGGCGCCCTCCTCGTCGAGTTTCAGCATGTCTCTCTTGCCCTTGTCGAGGCTCGCCCTGAGGTTGAGGAACCTGTCGAGCGCCTTCTCAGCTTCGATGTGCCTATCCGAGGCGGTCTTCGCCTGTGTGCGTAGCTCCTGTATCTCGGAGACGGCGGATGCCACCTGCTTCCTCGCCGCCTCCAGCTCGGCTGCCCACTGGGCGAGGTCCTTCTCGATTGCGGCGGGGTCGATGGGCTGCCCGCACTTGGGGCAGACGGTGACGCCCCTGTCCCTGAGCTCCCTGTGCTCCGTGATCTGGTGGGTGAGCCTGTCGGCGGTCGCGGCGGCTGCCCTGCGGCGCTGCTCGACCTCCGCGTCGCCGAGCTGGCGCAGCCTATCCTCCGTCGCCTTCGCGGTGTTCGCCCTGTTTTCGAGTTCCCTGAGGCGGATGTCTGGGCTCTCCCCCATCTCGGAGGCGACCCCCTCCAGCTCGTCCTCCTTCTGCTCGCGGAGTTTCCTGTTCAGTTCATACTTCTGCTGGATGGCGTCTAGTTCCGCGAAGTTTGTGGCGTAGCTCTCGACGCGCTCGACGGCGTCCTTGGCGTTCTCTAGC
>JAUYEB010000082.1 GCA_030691555.1 Candidatus Bathyarchaeota archaeon | reverse complement strand
CGTAAGAGCCCGTTGAAGATCTTGACGTACGTCTCTTCGCCGAGTCGGTGTCTGAAGTGGGTGAAGAGGCCGTGGCTGGGTGTTCTTCTTCGGAAGCCGCATGCTCTGGCTACTTTTCTGTCGTGTATTTCGTCGAGTTCTTTATGGAGGTCCTTCATCGGTATACGACCTTAATCGCAGATGGTGTTTCATCAACTGACATTTTCGATAGCTCTTCGGGTCTCCTCGGGGAAGTCCCTCATCAGGCTCTCCAGGATGGTCCTGGCGATGTGCTGCTTGAACTCGGCCTCGTTCATGGCTGGGCTGTAGATCCAGCGGTGTCCTCCCTTCCCAGTCCTCTCCACGCCCTTGAGGACGCCGGCCTCCCTCATTGCCTCGAGGAAGTTGATGACGCTCGCCCGGTTGATGGTGTTGGGCTTGAGTTCGGCGTTCACCCGATCCATCACGGCTTTGGAGCCAAGGCCCTCGGGGGTGGCCCAGATGGCTCGGAGGGCGAGCTCCTGGTAGTCCTTGAGGACGGCTCTTAATCCGATTTTAGAGGAGTCGTACTCGATTTGGGTCTTCATAGCAAAAACACGTATCAACAAGTTATAATAAACGTATCGATTAGACGCGGGGACCTCTTCGTGGCAACCTACGCCGTTCCGTATTGGAGAGGTCTCAGGTTTTTGCGATGGGTTTCGAGGGCGGCGGCGGGGCCTGTTCTGTGGCGTATACGGCGAGGGCGACGGCCCAGAAGCGGTCGTCGTGGGTCCCCTCCGGGTGGTTGAAGAGGATCTTCCCGGTCTTGCCGAGTTCGAAGCGTTCGACGTTGAGCTCGTGGAGGAGTTCCCCGTCGTAGGGTATGTGGAGGAGGGGCCTCAGGTTGACGGGGTTTCCCTCGCCGCTTCGGCAGCCCTGGGGGCAGGTGGTTCTCCATTCTCCTTCGAGGGTGTCGACGTAGCCGGCCCAGCTGCACCTGGGGCAGACGGCGCTCCTCATCTGTTCCTTCAGGCAGGTGGCCATCTCCTCTTTGCTGGTCTCCGTGAAGTTGATGCCTTCTACGTTGCGGAGGCCGCCTCGCTGCATGTCCTCGACGATGTAGTCTCCGACGCCGGTCTTGTCGGCGTAGACGGCTCTGATGTTCTTCCAGTTGTCCTGGAGGCGCTTGATGTAGCCGATCACGGCCCCGTAGCTTGTTTCCAGGGCGAACTGGTGGCAGTGGATGAGGTGGAGGTGATTAACCCTCTTGTTCAGGACGGCCACGACGGAGTAGTCCTGATGCTTACCAAAGTCAACGCCTATGTAGAATTCGCCTCGAGCGGGTTCCGTGGCGTCGAGGTATTCGAGGGCTGAGTCCTGGGAGAGGGTGATGAGGCTCGTGGATAGCCAGACGTTGAGATCCTCCGTCCACTCGCAGAGCATCTCCCTCCTCCACCTGGCGGGGTCCCCGGCGAGCTGCTTCTCTATCATCTCGACGATCTCGGGGCTGAGGGGGCCGTGGGGAGGCAGGGCCTCCGTGTATACGACCCTGTGCTTGCTGAACTGGCCGTAGGCGGGGTCATGGAACATGCGGTAGAAGACGCTGTCCGTGTTCCAGGGGGTGGACTCGGCGATGAGGTACCCGTTCGTCGTGTTGAGGGTGAAGAGGACGGCGGTGTAGAGGTCCTCGTCGTCGCGGATGAAGTTCGCCTCCATCAGATACACGACCTTCGCCGTGTGGCCTCGGATCGTCTCGGGGACTGGCGACTCTGCTAGGAGTGTGGAGCCGTTCTTCAACCGGATGACGGTTCGGAGCAGGTTATCCTCACCACAGACCGCTTCGAAGAGCCCTGGGTTCCCCGACTTCATGCGGCGGAGGTGCTCGATGAGTGCCTTGAAGGCGATGTTCTTGACCTGGTCGAACTTCGGCGCGGTGATCAGAACGAGGCTTCCTGAGTTGGCGAGGGCGAGGTGGAGGACCTTCGCCATCCCGTTGAAGGTCTTCCCCGTCTGACGGGCCTGCACGTTCGCGATGAAGTGTGACTCGTCGCGGAGGAACGGGTGCATGTAGGGGTAGGGGCTGTAGAAGAGCCAGGTTCGGCAGAACTCAACCGGGTCCCGGGGGACGCGTCGGCTCGGGGCTGAAGTCCGCTCGCTGCTCTTCTCTTGCTGCTCTTCGTCTCTGATTCTCCTCTTTAAGCTCCTCAAGCTCATGCTCCAGCCTCTCCACGTCCACGTCCCTGACGATGAGGTAGCACATCCGCACCGTTCGGACCATCATATCCATCGCTCGTAGGCGGATCGGCTCCACCCCCGCGGGGTCAGCGATGATCCCGTCCAGGTCCCGGATCAGCCTCTCCAGCCTCCGCAGGTACTGAACCCTCTTCCTCTCAGGGTCTATCCGGACTCGCCTTATCGTGAGGCTGAACCTGAGCCTCTCGGCAGCCTGCACCTCCCCACGATCCGCCTCTCCTCCCTGAGCTTCCTCGCCACCGCCGTCAGCAGCTCCACGTCGCCGGTGATCCTGTTCATGCTCACCCGGACATCCGCGAAGAGGTTCAGGAGCCACTGGTCCTCCTCCCCCGTCTCCAGCCACTCCCTCAGCCTCCGCCGCTCCCGGTCGGTGAACACGTAGCGCCTCGACTCCGCCGCCTCCTTATCATGGGTAGCCCATTATAACGCGTCAAGGAGGGCTCCCCCCGTCCCTGCACCAGTAGAGGTACGCCTTCCCCTGGCCCAGGATCGTGAGGATCTTGATGCACCGGGCGAGGCGCTCCGGTGGCTTGTCACTGAGCCACGCCTCCATCTCGGGGCGCGTGACGAAGGCCCTGTTGCTGCCGATGAGACGCTTGTAAAGGTGGTCGTCGACGCCCAGCAGGACCTCCTTAACCTTGCTGACTTTCTCCTGGCTGAGCTCCCTCAGGATCGTCTCGTTGTAGGCTTCGGAGGAGGTGAAGGGCGGTGTAAACCCGAGGGAGCGAAGCTCCTCGACGGCTCTGGTCACGGATGGGTCGGGCGTGCTCACGGTGATTTGCCTCATGCCGGCTCGCTCGGCGAAGGGGTTGTACTCCGCCATGACGGCGATAAGCTCCACGTGGCGTCGCCCCACCTGATGGATGGTCTCCCTGATGAGTCGGGCGCCGAGGCCCGT
>JAUYEB010000057.1 GCA_030691555.1 Candidatus Bathyarchaeota archaeon | reverse complement strand
GCTCGGCATCGAGCTCGACCCGAGCCACATGGTCTGGCAGGGCATCGACTACGTCCAGGCCATATACGACTACGGGGACCGCATATTCCACATACACGCCAAGGACATGGAGATAAACCGCCGCGTCCTCAAACGCGTCGGCATCATAGGCCAGGCCTTCGGGGAGACCGTCGGCCTCGGCCACGGCTGGTGGCGCGCCCGCCTACCCGGCTGGGGCGAGATGGACTGGCCCAAGTTCCTCACCGCCCTCATCGAGACCAACTACAAGGGCAACATCGACATAGAGCACGAGGACGACGTCTTCGCAGCCGCCTACGCGAAGGAGCACATAGAGACCGAGTCCGGCATAGTCGAGGCCTACGGCCGCGAGGAGAAGGGGCTCATCCTCGGTTACAACACCCTCAGCAAGCTGATGCCCGTGGAGGACTAGCATAGGTTCATCTGAGACGCGGGACAGGACTCCTGATAATGGCCGCCAAGAGTAGCAGACAGAGGCAGAACCCGGTGAAGATCACCGTCTCCGAGGATGGCCCATACATCGTCTCCGGCGACATCCCGCTCTCAGAGCAGATAATCGTCGCCGACGACGCCGGGTTCAGCGCCGAGTGGCGGAAGGGGGAGGACTACTCACACGAGGAGAGCTACTCACTCTGCCGCTGCGGCAGGTCGAAGGCCAAACCCTTCTGCGACGGCTCACACGCCAACTAGCGGACGGGGAAGACCTAAATCGGGGGACACTTAAGGGATAATGTCGCGCGTGGGGGAAAGAAATTGCTGGGACCGGTTCAGTTAGAGATTCTTCAGCTCCTACACGAATCCGAGGGCGGGATGCCGGTCCAGGACCTCATCAGGCACTGGAAGTACAAGCAGTGCGGCGAGAAGAGCGTCGCCAGCCTGCACAGGGCCGGCCTCATAACCATCTCCAAGGACAGGGCACACTTCCTCAGGTACCCGGAGGAGATAGAGCCCAGGGTCACCATGAAGACCTACACGCCCGAGCAGCTCAAGGAGCTCGACGACCTATCCAGGAGGAACCTCCTCTATCTCTACCAGGACGAACTCGCCAAGTATCAGGATGGGGCGGTCCCCGCTGGGGTCATCCCGCAGGGGGTGAGGCGCTCCCTCCAGCACCTCGGCGTCCTTAAGTGGAAGATACTGGAGCTTACCGACCTCGGAAGGCGACTGCTAGGGGAGGTGTTGTCGAGGACGGCGCCACCGATGCAGCAATCGAGCATCGGCTATTAGGGTTATAATTCTCGATTTTTTGGTGATAAAAACAAAAAACGATTCTACGCGGGTTTTGCCCGCTCGCGGCCAACTTTACGGCTTAGAACCTTCTCGGTGGCCTGTGCTTGGCGAAGCACTCTTGGCAGTAGACCGGACGGCCCTCTGTCGGCTTGAAGGGGACTTCCGTCTCCTTGCCGCAGTCGGAGCACGTTACCTTGTGCATCTCGCGTGGTCCACTGTTGAAGCTGCTGCTGCTGCGCCTGTCTCTATAACCCATTTCATTCACTCCTTTGCTGTATAACGGTCACCTAGAAGGTTCCCAATATACACGCTTGGCATCACTTACGCCCCATTTAAAGATATGTATTTGTTAACCCCGCTTTCCAGTGCGTTGTTTCCGTCGTGATACCTCGTCGACAATCCTCTTGAGGCTCTTATAGTCGGCCCTCAGGAAGTCGGAGTCGTCTAGGTTCTCCAACTCGGGGGGGACTACACCCTTGGCCTTCGCCTCCTTGAGACTGAGCCTGAGGCGCGCCGCCTGCGAGATGACCTTACGGCGCTCCACGTTCTCCGGGGGGTCCTGGACGAGTTCGCTCATGAGGTATGCCTCTGCCCGGGTGCCGATGGGTGTGACGTATGTGGCGTCGTCGGGGATGCCGCCGAAGGATGCGTCGTGGGGCTCCAACTGGTACCAGTAGGCGAGGCTCGAGTAGTCCTGCTGCAGCATGTTGCAGTTCCCGTGCTCGATGGTGACCCTAATCTTCTCGGTGAAGGGTATGGGGTCGGGGATGTGCAGCCGGTAGGCGCAGTACTTGCTGTGCATCTTGTCGCCGACGGTGAGGCCGTGGAAGGGCGCGGAGAACGGGCCGTTCTCCCAGTACCAGCCCCCCTGGAAGTAGTCCTCCGTGCCTGTCCCCCTGATGCTCGGCTCCTTCTCGCCGTCGACCCAGACCATCTCGTCCCCCTCGAGCATCTGGCGGCTCCCCTTGTCGTACTCCTGCATGCTTAGGACGACGCCGCAGTAGTGGCCCCGCCCCTTGGCCTCCAGGATGGTGTAGTTTTCGTCTTGTGTGGTGGGGTTTTCGCGCCTCCACTTTGCGTGGAAACGGGGGACGCCCTTAGGTACGTCGGTCTCGTGTATCTGGATGCCGTAGTAGAGGTGGGAGACGTCGACGTCGCCGATGTTCCGGGCCTCGAATCGGGCGCCACTCGTGAAGGGCATGGGCCAGTAGCTGTAGAAGCCGCCGCTCGTCACGCCCTGGATGATGCTCGTGTTCTGGGCGTACTCGCTGAAGCCGACGCCGAAGAAGTCCCCGAAGGGGGTCTCGACGCTCGGGTTCTCCTCGCCGTCCCAGTAGAAGCGGAGGATGAGCTTCCTGTAGACGTCCCTGTCGGGGCACATCACCGTGAACCAGG
>JAUYEB010000285.1 GCA_030691555.1 Candidatus Bathyarchaeota archaeon | reverse complement strand
CCCCGGCCTCCTTCGCGCCCTCCGCGATGGCCTCTGCCATCTTCTGGGTGTTCCCGGTCTTGCTGTCGTAGACTACTAGTACCTTCATGGCGTTCACTTTTTCCCTTCTCTGTTGCTTCAAATCTTCCCAACGGATTATATATAGGTTGCCGGGCGGCTGGGGTGATGGTATGGAGATAGGGGAGATCCGGTGTAAGGGCATCCTCGGCAGGAGCGGCATCGGCGGAATGGACTACGCCGTCAACCCCTACCTCGGGTGCGGCCACGCCTGCGCCTACTGCTACGCCCGCTTCATGAGGAGGATGGGCCACCCCGGGGAGGAGTGGGGGAGCTTCGTCGACGCCAAGGTGAACGCCGTGAAGAGGCTCCGGGAGGAGGCGGCGAGGAAGCCCCGCGGGAGGGTCCTACTCAGCAGCGGCACCGACGCCTACCAGCCCGTCGAGAGGAAATACAGGCTCACGAGGGGCTGCCTCGAGGTCCTCCTCGAACACGGGTACCGCGTCGACGTCCTGACGAAGAACGTCCTCGTCCTCCGGGACGTCGACCTGTTCAGGAAGTTTGATGAGGTCGAGGTCGGTTTCACGGTGACGAGCCTCGACGACTCCGTGAGGCGGGCCTTCGAGCCCGGCGCCTCGCCGATCAAGGCAAGGCTCGACGCCCTCAAGACGCTGAGCGACGAGGGGATACCCACCTACGCCTTCCTCGGCCCGATGCTCCCGTATCTGAGCGACGAGGGCCTCGAGGGGCTTCTCAACGTCCTCGCGGACAGGGTGGGGAGGATCATAGTCGATCGTCTGAACATCAAGTGTGGAAACATGCCCGATGTTCGACGGGTCCTCGCCGCGGGTTACCCTGATCTTGGGCCCATGTTCGAGGACGCCCTCGCCCCGGACTCCGACTACTACAGGGGGCTCAGGTCGAGGGTCTCCGAGATGTGCGGGGAGAGGGCGATACCCGTCGACATCGTCTACTGATGTTTCTCAGCGTGTCCTGGCCACGAGTTCCCTCACCTTGGCCTTGGCGCCGCCCATGACGTCCTTGCCGTGGGCGTAGAGGAGGTTGTCGAAGTCGTAGTTGAGTAGCCTCTCTATACCCTTTGCGGCCTGCTTGGCGTCGAGACACCATTTCTCGGGGGGCGCGATGAGGTTGCCATCGGGGTCGCTGAATATGGTGTCACCTGCGATGATGACTCTCTGCTTCTTCAGGTAATAGCTGGCGTTACCTTCGCTGTGGCCCGGCACCCAGATGACCTCGATGCCGCCGCAGTATGGGACGACCTCGCCGTCTTCGAGGCCCTCTACCTTGACCCCGACGGCCTTCTCGATGAGCGGCGCCTCGAGCCTGTGCGCCTTGACGGGGGCGCCGGTGAGCTCCTTCAGCTTGGGGAGGTTTTTGACGTGGTCGCCGTGTTTGTGGGTGACGAGGATGAGCTTCACGTCTTTCCAGGTCTTCTTCATCGACTTGAGCTCAGCGGCGATGTTCTCTATGGCTTGGGGGGTCATGCCTCCGTCCACGAGTACCGTACCCTCGGGGCAATCGAGGACCCAGGTCTCGAGACTGTGGTCCCCGGCCTCGGAGTGGTCTATGGTGTATATTCCCTTTAGCTGGTGCATGGTATGGTTGTGGGTTTATGGGTATATTTTAGTTGAGGCTGGGCACTGGGATGGGGGCTGGTATCTGGGCGTATGTCCCGGCGATGTATCGGGTGTAGAGTTCGCGGGTCGTCTCGGGTGTTAACTGGAGCTTCATGACGTCACCCTTGGAGGGGTCGGTGCCGAGGTACGCGAAGCCCATCTTCTGGTAGAACCTCCTGAGCTTGCGCCCCATCTCGTCCTCCTCCTCGGTGTACAGGGTGACGTGTCTGTGGGCGGTGTTCTCGGCGTGTAGGATGATCAGGGTCGCGAGGGTGTGGCCGATGCCCCTGCCCTCGACCATGGAGGCGAGGGTGTCGAGGAAGAAGCCGCCATCGGGCTCGTCGTAGCCGTAGACGATACCCAGGGGCTGCCCCCCGCACTCGGCCGTGACCAGGATGAAGCCTGGGTTGTTGCTGTGTTCGATAACCTCTTCGCGTCTGTATCGTAGCTCCTGTCGGAACTTGTAGGCGTCCACCTGGAGGATGGTCTGGATGAGGGCGTCGTTCAGGGTGGTGTGTACGTGGATCTTGCAATCCGGACCCATTGTCTGGCGTAGCTTTGCCTCAGTTGCGGTCGTTGCCTCGGCGAAGGTCGGGGCGGTTGCGAACATCTGGGTATCTTCTCTGTGGGGGCTCCTCTATAGACTTGTTGTGGAATTTTTTCGGCTGGGATCAGCGGGGGGTGGCGATTCCCGGGGAAATTACGCGGTTTTAAGACCCCTTTTCGAGTTTATCCGCTTAAAACGTGTCAATTTATGTTTCAGCGGAGGGGCATTTTAGCTCCTCCGCGGCACCTCTGTCGAAAAAAACGCTAGTAATCCAACAGCTATTTTCGCCTCTTTTGGTAAAAGGAGCTATTATTAGGGCTATTTCCTGGAATTTTTTGGGGTGTTGGCGGCGGGGCTAGGGGGCGTCGCTTTGGTGGTGTCGCGCCACATGCACCAGAGGGTTGGGCCGTCTGGGAGGTGGATCTCGTCGGTGATCTCGAAGCCGTGGCGCCGGTAGAGGGGGTTGTTTCTGGGGTTGCTGCTCTCGAGGTAGGCGGGTGAGCCTCGGGCGTCGAGTCGGGTTAGGGTGTGGCGGAGGAGTGCTGAGGCGTAGCCCTGTCCCTGCCTGTCGGGGTGGACGCCTATGAAGTCGAGGTAGGAGTGGGGTGCCCTGGGGCGCTTCTCGTCGCAGGCCTTGAAGAATTTGATGATCCTGGGCAGCCGGCGGATGCCGGAGTAGCCGATGAGCCTCGGGAGCATGAGGAGGTCGTCGAGGGGGCCGTGGGGCTCCTTCAGGGCCTCGGGGGGTACCCAGAGGGCGCAGGCCATCAGGTCCTCGGTGGTGGTGGCCTCGCCGTACTTGAGGTCGGCCTCGAGGCCGTGTCGGAACACGCTGCTGAGGGCTTCCATGCGCCCCTCGTCGGCGCGGATGGCCCAGTCGAGGACGGG
>JAUYEB010000249.1 GCA_030691555.1 Candidatus Bathyarchaeota archaeon | reverse complement strand
CTCCACCTTGGCGAGGAGGCTCTCCCTGCTCCGCCGCGTCTCCACGACGCCGACGGGGAGCTCGGCTATCCTCAGCCCCCGCCTCTCCGCCTCAACCAGCAGCTCGGTCTCGAAGACCCTGCTCCCACCGGGGAGGCCGTCGAGCAGCCCGGTGAGGGCGCCGCGCCTGTAGGCCTTGGCGCACGTCGTGTCGGAGAGGGTCGTGCCGAAGACCCACCTGACTAGCCCGTGGTAGGCTATGCTGGTCAGCCGCCTGAGGAGCGGCCTCCTGTCCCCGCCCCTCCTCTTGGAGGCGATGACGATGTCGAAGTCGTCGAGGAGGCTGAGGCCTCTGGGTATGAAGTCGAGGTCGACGGAGAGGTCGAGTGGGTAGTAGATGATCTTGTCGCCGCTCGCGCGTCTGAAGCCGAGCTTCAGCGCCTCCCCCAGCGAGGCCTCGGGGAGGGTGGCGCAGGTCACGTCCCTGAACCTGGCGGCGAGTGCCCCGGCGACGATCGCCGTGTCGTCTCGGCTGCCGTTCTCCACGAGTATTATCTCGTAGGGCTCGCCGAGGCTCCTCATCTGCGCCCTGAGGGCGATGGTGCTCGACCACGCCCTCGCGGCCTCGTTGTGGATGGGCACCACGAGGCTCACATGAGGCTTAAACACCGCCACCCCCAGATGTATTACCATTAGGTAAAGTTAAATGTATTACTGTTGACTGAGGTTAACACTGTGCGGGGCTTGAGGGTCTGCTTCGTCTCCCCGGAGGCCTTCGCCTGGGGGGTCTACGGCGGCTTCGGCTACGTGACGCGCACGCTGGCGAGGGAGCTGGCCGGGAGGGGGGTCGAGGTGTCGATAGTCACGCCGCGGCGCCCGGGGCAGGGGGAGGTCGAGGAGCTCGACGGTGTCACCGTCTACGGGTACCCGGCCCACCTCGGCGAGCCCCACCTCCTCCGTGCCCTCCTATCGAGGCTCGGCTCGCTCCCCTACTACCGCCGAGTCGACGCCGACGTCTACCACAGCCAGGAGGCGAGCTACGGGACCGTGGCGGCCCAGCGCGCGGCGCCTAGCCGTGCACACGTCGTCACCTTCCAGGACCCGTACGACTGGGCCGAGTGGGGGAGGATCGGCCTCGTGGAGCCGAGGTACAGGATGACGCTCCCCTTCAGGGGGCGCCTCTGGGCGGAGAGGAGGATACTCGCCGACGCCTGCCGCCGCGCAGACGCGCTCTACTCACAGGCGTACTTTCTGGTGGAGCGCGCGATGAGGCTCTATCGCCTCGGGGCCGAGCCGGGGTTCCTTCCCAACCCCGTCTACGTCCCCAGGCGCAGGATGAGGAAGTCGCCGACGCCCAGGGTCTGCTTCCTCGCCCGCTGGGACCCTCAGAAGCGCGTCGAGCTGTTCCTGGGGCTCGCCAGGGAGTTCCCGGGGGTGGAGTTCGTCGCCATGGGGAGGGGCCACGACCCCGTCGAGGACGCGCGCATCCGCTCCATCTACGGAGGCATCCCAAACCTCCGCCTCGGGGGCTTCGTCGGCGAGGAGGAGAAGTCCCGGATACTCGAGGGGAGCTGGGCCCTCGTCAACACGAGCGTCAGGGAGGCGCTGCCCGTCTCCTTCCTCGAGGCGCTCGCCCACGAGACGCCGATCATAAGCGGGGAGGACCCCGACGGCATCACCTCCTCCTACGGCTTCAGGGTGGACGGCGACGACTACGCCGCGGCGCTGAGGCTGCTGCTCGCATCCGAGGAGTGGCGGGTGAAGGGGAGGCGGGGCAGGGGCTTCGTCGAGGCCACACACGAGGTCGACAGGGTCGTCGACCTGCACATAGCCGCCTACCGGAGGGTGCTCGGGGAGGCTTGAGGCTCCTCGCCTTCGGGGGCTGGTACGGCTCCGGCAACGTGGGCGACGACGCCATCCTGATCGGCCTGAGGAGAATACTCGCCGAGGCCATGCCAGGATCGGAGCTAGTGGCCCTTTCGACTGACCCGGAGCAGACCGAGAGGGTCTGCGGCGTCGAGGCCGCGAGGCTGATGAGCCCCAGGAGGCTGCTGGCCCACGTCGGCGAGTACCGCGGGGTCTTCTCGGAGGCCGACGCGGTCATAGTCACGGGGGGCACGCCGTTCTACGACTGGGATCACGTCTCCCGCCTCGTGCACTGGGGGATGGCCCGCGGGGCGGGTAAGCCCGTCGTCTGCTTCGGCGTCGGGGCCAAGGAGATCGCATCCGCACACGGCCGGATGCTAGTGAGGTCGTTGTTGACCCGATCAGTGAGGACCTCGGCCAGGGATCAGGTTAGTCAAAGGAGGCTCGAGGCCCTCTCGGGCAGGGGGGTCTCGCTGACGGGGGACTCGGCGCTCTTCCTCGAACCGGCGCCGCGGGGCGTAGTCGGGCCGATCCTCTCTGAGGCGGGGCTCTCCCCCGACTCGTCCCCGGTCGTGATCTGCCCGAGGGCCCTCTCCGGCGACAACAGGGCCCACTACCACGACCCCGTCGGGGGAGACCGGGTCGCCTCGATTAGGCTCGGCTTGGCGCGCCTCGCCGACGCCCTGCTCCGGGAGGGGCACCAGGTTCTCTTCGTGCCTTTCCACGTGGCGGAGGGGGACGACGACAGGCGGGAGATCGGGGTAGTAAGGGCTGCCATGAGGGAACAGGGGGTCGCAGCCCTAGATCACGTCCCTAGCCCGGGGGAGGCCGCCGCGCTCCTCGGCTCAGCGCGCCTCGTCGCTGGACTAAGGCTACACTCCCTCATACTCGCCGCCACACAGGGCGTCCCGGTGATCAGCGTGGGATACGACGAGAAGATAGCCGGGTTCCTCGCTTTGGCTAGGGTATCTGAATGTCTAGTCGAGCCCTGTGATCTACGTAGTAAGGCGCTCGACACCTTGGAGAGGCGAGAGCATTTTAGCAGCGCCCTACGAGAATCGTGCGCTTGTATGAAGGCGCGGGTAATTCAGGAGGCAAAGGTTGTCGCCGGGCTGCTCCCGGGTTAGGGATTGCGTCCCCGCTTCACCCATCGGCGCCGTGCCTCGCCGACTGCGAAGACCGAGCCTGTGACGAGTACCATGTCGTCCCTACCCGCCAGGGCGAGCGCCCTGTCGACGGCGTCGGAGACCTTCTCTACCGACTCCCACGGCTTCCCCTGCCTCTCCGCCTCCTTTCCTATGCGTTCCCTCTCCGCGGCCCTCCCCATGACCGTGTGGCTGGTGACGACGAAGGCGTCGACGACGGGGGCGAGGTTGGCGATCATCTCGGGGATGTTCTTGTCGCTGCTTATGCTTACGACGGCGAAGAGCTTTCGGTGTGGGAGGTCCCTCACCGACTCGGCGAGCGCCCTCATGGCGTCGGCGTCCTTCGCGCTGTCGACGACTAC
>JAUYEB010000187.1 GCA_030691555.1 Candidatus Bathyarchaeota archaeon | reverse complement strand
CTGAGCATCATCGTGGCCAACCTGTTCGGCGTCCGCTCCTCGATTCGGGAGGGTGTTGGCTTCAGCTCGGGTCAGCTGCTCAAATTCGGTGTCGCCCTCCTCGGCTTCGTGACCAGCGCCTTGAACTGGACGAGGGTGGGGGTCGGGGTGGAGGCGGCCTTCGACGTGATAGTGGCGGCGCTCGGCCTCGGCGTCTGGCTGGGGGCGAGGATGGGGCTCAACCACAGGATCTCGTCCCTCATAGCGGTGGGGACTGCCATCTGCGGGGCCTCCGCGATAGCTGCGCTGACGCCCGCCATCGGCGCGAGGGAGGAGGAGTCCGGCCTAGCTGTCTCCGGGATCACGCTCTTAGGCCTCGTCTCCATGTTCCTATACCCCTTCCTCTTCCTCGGAACCCCCGTGAACGGGCTGCTGGGCGGCAACGTGAACGCCTACGCGGTCTGGGTCGGGGCGGGTATCCACGAGTCGGCGCAGGTCATCGCCGCCGCGGGGGCCGTCGACGCGGCCGCCGTCCAGGTGGCGATGCTGATCAAGTCGGTGAGGATTTTCATGATCGGGCCCGTCGTCTTTTTGCTGTCGTGGTACTGTTCGAGGTGTGAGCGTGGGGCGGGTGGGGGGCGTAAGTTCGTCGTCCCGCTGTTCGCCGTGGCGTTCACGGTGGGGTCACTGGTCTGCGCGCTCCTCGATGTGAACGCGGCTGGTTTGCTGGGTGTGGGGGTCGACTGGCTGGCGATCAAGGCGTACGTATCCGGCACGGTGCTGCCATTCACCTTCGCGACGGCGTTCGCCGGCGTGGGGTCCAAGGTGAGCTTCAGGAGCATAGCGGCGCTGGGTCCACGGCCGATCCTGGTCGCCGCCGCAGTCGCGGTGACCGCGGGGGTCCTAGCGTTTCTCACGGCCGTCCTGCTCGTGCCCTTCATCTCGGCCTGAGCCCGCGCTCGATAGACGTTTATGGCCCCACGCCCCGATCTCTAACGATCCCCCTTGGTAACGGTCTCAAACAGGCTGATCTTCAACCACCTAGAGGAGCCCCGGGTCAGGCGCGTCTTCGACATGCTCGAAGGCGACCTTGAGGTCCAGACGTACCTGAAGATGTCGAACGAGATGGTTGTTAAGAGGATGAACTACAACGACCACGGGCCGGTGCACGCGAGGATCGCGGCTGGGAGCAGCCTGGAGATCCTCGACCTCTTCACGGCGGCGGTTGAGCCGACGACCGTGGCGAACGGCATCTGCGATCTGGAGGGCTCGAAGATAGTGACGATGGTGGGGAGCTACCTCCACGACATCGGCAACAGCGTCCACCGGGTCAACCATATAATGCACAGCTGCTATCTCGCGGCCCCGATCCTCGAGAGGATCTACTCGGCGGTCTACCAGGACAGCGAGCTTGTGCTGAAGCTGAAGTGTGAGACGCTGCACGCGATCTACGCCCACGAGGACCCGGTTCAGGCGTTGAGCATAGAGGCGGGGGCGGCGAAGGTGGCGGACGGGACGGACATGGCGGAGGGGCGGGCGCGTATACCCTACCGGGGCGGGAAGATAGACATGCACAGCCTCTCGGCGACGGCGATCAAGAGGGTGGACATAGAGAGGGGGAGGGAGAAGCCCGTGAGCGTCAAGATCTACATGGACAACCCCGCGGGGGTCTTCCAGATAGAGGAGGTCATCGGGAAAAAGCTTGAGACCTCTGGCGTCGCCGACCTCGTCGAGCTCGTCGCCATCGAGAACGGCAGGGAGATAAAGACGGTGGGCTGACCTCCCCTACTCGATGGCGGGTGTTTTGTCGAAGCCTAGCGCGCCCTCGCACCACCTGGCGACGGAGAGGAGCCGCATGTCGAGGCCGGGCGGGGCGGCGAGCTGGAGGCCGAGGGGGAGGCCGCGGGCGGAGAGGCCCGAGGGGACCGTGACCGTGGGTGAGCCGGAGAGGCTCCAGGGGGCGTTGAAGGCGGGGTCGCCGGTCCACGCGATGCCCTCGGGGGCGGCGGTGGTCGTCGAGGGGGTCGCCACCGCGTCGAACAGGTTCAGGGTTCGGGCCATCTCGCACCGGTATATGCGGCGTATCCTGAGGGCGGAGAGGTAGGTGGGCGCGGGGATGAGGAGCCCGGAGGCCACTTGTCCCCTGATGTAGGGTCGATAACGGGGCATCTCCCTCGCGAAGAGCCTCTCGTGGACGGCGGCGGCCTCGCTGGACATTATTACTCGGTGGGCGGCGTGTGCGTGGTCGAAGCTCGGCGGGAGGAGGAATGGTGTGATCTGCGCCCCCCTCTGGGCTAGGCGGTCGACGGCGGCGCGGAAGCCCTCCGAGGCGTCCGTGTCGGCCTTCTCGTTGAAGAAGCGGTCCGGGACGCCGATGCGGGGCGCGCGCCTCGATGCGGCGTGTTTCTCCGCGCCCGTGAGCGCCGAGAGGGCGACCTCGGCGTCCCCGACGCTCCTCGCGAATAGGCCGACGTGGTCGAGCGTCCAGCTCAGGGGGTAGACGCCCTCCCTGCTGAGGAGGTCGTAGGTCGGTTTCACGCCGACTACGCCGCAGTACGAGGCGGGGCGTATAACGGAGCCACCGGTCTGGCTGCCTAGGGCGATGTGGCACATGCCCGCGGCCGTGGCGGCGGCCGACCCGCTGCTTGAGCCGCCCGGGGTGTGGCGGGTGTTCCAGGGGTTCCGGGTGGGAGCGGGGTCGTGGCTTGCGAACTCGGTTGTGTGGGTCTTACCCAGGATTATGGCCCCGAGGTCGCGCAGCCTCGCGACGACGGCCGCGTCCGAGTCGGGGACGTTGTCCGCGAAGATGGGGGAGCCCATGGTCGTCCTGAGGCCCTTAGTGTTGAAGATGTCCTTGACGCCGACTGTTACGCCGTGGAGCGGGCTCCTGAGCCTACCGTCCTCCGCTTCCCTGGTCAGCCTCGCGGCGGCCTTCCGTGCCCCTTCCTCGTTGACCGTGACCCACGCGGAGAGGCGAGGCTCGAGGGCGGTGATGCGGCTCATCGCCTCCTCTACCAGCCCCGTGGGTGTCTTCTTCCCCGCCTTTATGAGGCGGTTCGTCTCCGCGATGGTTACGGGCGTCATTGGGCGCCCTCCCCCTGGTCGCCGGATGGCTCGTCCGCTGGCTTGAGCGGGTACGAGTCGACCGCCTCGGCCGCGTCGGCCGTCTTCTCAA
>JAUYEB010000145.1 GCA_030691555.1 Candidatus Bathyarchaeota archaeon | reverse complement strand
TGAGGGCGCCGTAGCCTCCGTAGCCGGCCGCGTGGCACAGCTTGGTCATCACCCCCGCGTTCCGGACCACGTTCTCGCCAGCGGGGCCTATGTATACCATCCCGGGTTCGCGCCAGGTGCCGACGTTCGGCTTCCTCTTAGTGAGCTCGGCGGTCACCTCCCTGTTGAGGGTCTTGATCGTCTCCTCTCCGAGGGTGCCCCAGAGGTGGCCCGCGTCGCGTATCTCCGCCTCCCCGTCGGTGACTAGGAGGTAGACGGGTTTCTCGGCCTTCCCCGTGACGATGACGCCGTCGAATCCGGCGCACCTGAGCTCGTGCGCGAACTCGGTGGAGGCGGTGGAGCCGACTGTGCCCATGCTGGCCGGGCTCTTACCGGAGACGCATATCCTGCCTCCGGGGTAGATGCCTGTCATGGGGCCTGTGAGGATGATGAGGGGGCTCTCGGGGGCGTACGGGTCGAGGGTCTCCCACTTCTTGCCGACGCGGTCCCAGAGTATCTTGGCCGCGAGGCCCCGCCCACCGAAGTACTGCTGGAGGGTCTTCTCGTCGAAGGAGACCTCCTTTATCCTCTCCTTCGTCAGGTCGACGTCGAGGAACTTGCCCGCGTATCCGTTTGGCATCTTAGATTACCTCCTCTCCCTTCTCGCCGAAGAAGTAGACGGCGAGCTCCTTGGCCACCTCTAGGGGCGGGCGGCTGAAGGTCTTCCTGTTAATGCTCGGCTCCTCGTCGACGAGCATCAGGGCGTTGTAGCCCGCCTCCTTGCAGACCTTGACGCACTCGGGGTCGCCGTTGCATAGGTTGCAGATCGTCGCCTTGTTGTCCCCGGGGTGGAGGATGGGGACGTTACCCGGGCACGCCTTTATGCAGTTCCCGCAGCTGATACACTTCTCCTTGTCGACCAGGACGGCGCTCGTGACCGGGTCGGTGCTGAGCGCCTGCGTCGGGCAGCTCCCCACGCAGGGGTAGTCGTGGCACTGGGCGCAGAGGTGGGGCACCTCGGTGCCCGGGAAGGGCATGAAGACCCTGACCCTCGAGGCCTCGGGCCATATCCAGCCCTCGAACTTCATGCTACAGGCGATCTCGCACCGCTTGCACCCGCTACAGGCGGCGTAGTCCCGCGCGATCCATATGTTCTTCGCCATGAAATCACTGATCCTTGAAGCCTAGGCAGGCGATATGAACGCTTCGAAGTGCACCGGGGTACCAATCGGTGTGCTTCACCATGTCCAGCAACTAATATACGCAGGGCATCTTCTACTAGATTCGTGAGGACCGGGGAAATTACCAAGTACGCTGTGACCGCCCTCACGATACTCGCATTCCTGTACCTGGCCGCGATCGGGACCATACAGGACAGGATACTAGGCGTCGTCCTTCTGGCCCTCGTGGTCTGGAGCCTCTACCCGAAGAGGCACCTGGAGTCCAGCCTCCTCATCATCGCCCTCATCGGGTTGTTCGAGGCCAGCCTTAACGTCCAGGAGTTCATAAACGGCCTCTTCAGCACCTACGGGGGGAGCGGGCTTTGGATAATCCTGAGCGGCTTCGTCCTAGCCAAGGGGATGGAGGTGAGCGGCCTCGGGAAGAGGATCGCCCTGATGATAGCAACCTCCATGGGCTGCAAGCCCGGGAACGTCATCCTCGCGGTGGCCGTGGCGAGCATGGCCATCGCCCCCCTGAGCCCGAGCACGACCGCCAAGGCCTTCATGATCCTCCCCATCTGCGTCGGCCTCGCCGAGGCCTTCGGCGTCGAGAAGGGGAAGAGCCGCTTCGGCGCAGCGATCATGCTCATGGCGATGGCGGCCAACAACATCTCCAGCACCGCCTTCCTGACGGCCACGGTCCCGAACCCCATCTCTGCAGAGTATCTGGCGACCTCGGCGGGGGTCTCCCTCGACTGGGGCGGCTGGTTCAGGATGGCCTTCCCCATCACCGTCCTCCTCCTCGCCGCCAGCTACCTCATCCTCACCCACATGTTCAAGCCGGAGATAGGGGCCTCCAAGGAGACCTACGACCGCGTCTGCGGCATGCGGGATGGGCTGGGGCCTCTCACGAGGCGGGAGAAGATCGTCGCCCTAACCTTCGGCGTGGCGCTCATCCTCTGGATAACCGAGCGGTACAACCCGCTGAACGCGGGGCTGATGAGCCTCGCCCTGAGTCTCCTGCTCTTCCCCCCCCAGGTGGGGGTCATGGAGGCGGGGAGGTTCAGCGGCAGCGTCCCCTGGGGGAGCATAGTGCTCTTCGCGGCGACGATGCTCGTGGCGAGGGCCGTGGGGAGGTACCAGGCGCTCGACCCCGTCGCCAATGGGCTCTTCGAAGTCCTCAGGCTGGGCACACTCCAGCCCACCCTCTTCATAGGCGCCGCGGTCCTCTTCGCGATGTTCCTCCACCTCGTCTTCACGAGCACGACCGTCTACGCCACGGTCATGGTCCCGATAATCATCAGCCTGACGAAGATACACGGCACGGAGGCGGCGCTGACTGCCCTCCCCGTCGCCTTCCTGGCCCCGGTGGCCGTCATCCTCCCCGTGAACACGATACCCAAATAGTCTTCCACGCCGAGGGGTGGTTCAGCGAGAAGCAGATAATCGCCTACGGGCTCGTCCTGAGCCTAGTCTCGGTGGCGCTGGTGCTCCTCGTGGGCATCCCCTACTGGCGGCTCATAGAGCTCATCTAGGGCCCTGCCCCGAGTGACCTCCCTCCTCACCTGGAGTATGAGGCGCGACAGTAGGCCGAAGGCGGCTATCTGGAACCCGGCGAGGACTAGAAGGACTGCTGTCATGAAGCTGTAGGGGTTCATGAAGCCCGCGGTGGGGTCTCTGAGCTTCTCCACCCCGAGTATGGCGAGCCAGATGGTCCCCGCGAGCATGACGGGGGCGCCGGAGAGGAGGGCGAGCCTGTCTAGCCTGGCCGAGAGTAGGTCCTCCAGCTTCGACTCCACCTTGGCGAGGAGGCTCTCCCTGCTCCGCCGCGTCTCCACGACGCCGACGGGGAGCTCGGCTATCCTCAGCCCCCGCCTCTCCGCCTCAACCAGCAGCTCGGTCTCGAAGACCCTGCTCCCACCGGGGAGGCCGTC
>JAUYEB010000309.1 GCA_030691555.1 Candidatus Bathyarchaeota archaeon | reverse complement strand
CCGCAACTCCTTGTCTAGATAGGCCTGCTTTAGCTCCGGGTCCTTGCTGTAGTTCATCGCCCTGAGGTCGTTCAGCACCATCCACTTACCTACACCCATCTCGGCGGCGATCTCTATGGTTGAGTGATCCAGCCCGATGCCCCTGAGTATGACCAGCCTACGTTCATCCGCGTTCATGTTTTCGTTTGTCATCGTTTTTTCACTTCCCCCTTCCACTCGCTATTCTTCCCATAGAAGCCGGGCGCCAACTTTCCTCCGCGCGCGCTTCGAATAGTGCACTCATCTTACACAGCGCCCGCGGAGGGGGCCGACTGCCTTATTCGGGCTACTGCCTGCGACCCTTACTGGTCCTGCTCTGGGGTGACCCACTTCTTCACGGCCTCCTCTAAGGCCCGTGAGAGGGCGCCCTTTTTCCCGCCGAACTTCTCGATCGTCTTAAACCGGAGCTTCTTCTCAAGCTCGTCCGAGAGTTCCACGTTTATTCGACCCATCTTCTCATTCCCCTTAAATCCGCACCGCGCTAAACGGTCTTCCGGCAAGCAAGGCGACCCGCACTCCGCGGCTCGCTCCAGCCCTGCTTACCCGCATATACACATATGCACATACCCACTTATAAGGATAAGTATTTAGGTGTTTAACCGTCTAAGTGGGTATACACGCATCTCTATGAGGCTGAAGATAATCCCCCCCAAACCCAATCACCCGACGTAAAAAAAGGCAGGGCGGGGTAAGCCATCCAAACCTAAAAACAGCTTCTTCTAGCCGGAGAAGCCTGAAAAACTCCCCGATTGCCCCTGATTATGCACAAAAACGTGCATATAGGCCACGAGTGAAACCGAGAGCATCCGCCACGCCTCCGCCGCCAACGGAGCCAGAAAAAGGCCCCAAACAGCGAAATCGGCTGAAATAGTCGGAAACGTGGCGGCGACGAACACGCCCCCTCCCCCTGCACGTGCATGCCGAGACGAAAATAAAAAAAATCGTTATGCATAGTAGCACGCCATAAGCCGCTACCTCCCAGCCGTGAAGTACTGGTAGACGCTCCTGCTGACCCTTGCGATGGCCTCCTCGGCGGCGAAGACGTCCACCGCCCCCTTCGTGAAGCAGCTGATGCAGTACCTCTCCCCCGTCGCGAGGACCGTGATCACACCCACGTCGTTCCTTATCCCCGGCAGGCTACCCGTCTTCCTCTGCATCCTCACCCCCTCCGCGGGGAGGTACTTCGGGACCCTGTACTCGCCCGTCTGGCACTTCTCCATCGTGGCGAGTATCGAGTCGCAGCTCGCCCTCCCCGCAGCCTTCCCGTCGACCATCAGCCCCAGCAGCCTGTTCATCTCCAGCGGCGTCGTCACGTCGTTCCTCTCCGTCCCCAGGCTCCACGACCCCTTCTTAGCCCCGCCCCCCTTCGACAGCTGCAGATAGAGGGCGAGCGTCTTCTCCTCATCCGGCAGGTCGTTCGCGCCCACGAGGTCGAAGAGCATGTCACGGCAGTCCGCGACTACCACCGTCTTCTTCAGCCCGAGCCTACGCATCGTCGCGTTCACGTTTTCCTTCCCGACCCTCTCCACGATCATATCCGTGGCGGTGTTGTCGCTCAGTATCATCATCAGCCGGCTCAGGTCCCTGACGGTGACCTCGAGCCCCTCGCTCAGCTCCTTCAGGATGCCCGAGCCGGGGACCTTCTCCGCCTCCTTCAGCACCATCCTGTCGTCGAGGCCGAGCCTACCCGCCTCCACCTGCCTGTAGAGCTCCACGATGACGGGGACCTTGAAGACGCTCGCCGTCGGGAACAGCTCGTCCCCGTTGAAGCTCGCCTCCTCCCCAGTGCCCAGATGCCTCACGGCCACTCCCAGAATCCTCTCGAAACCAACGGTCTCCTTTACTATCTCGTCGTAAAGCGCCATGGGTAATGTACCCCGGCGCGGGGCTAAAACCCCTCCCCCCGCCCCGAACACCTTTTCAACAACCGGAGCCGAGGTTGACCCGGTGAACACGTTGGCGGAGGAGCCAGTCTACATAGCAGAGGTAACACACGTCGCCAAGGAGTGCAGCGCCGGCCACCGCGTCGGCGACAGGTTCGAGATAAACACCCACAAGACCGGCGGCATCTGCGGCTACTGCTACCACGACCTGTTCCCGACACTAATGAACTGCTGCTACGGCGGCAAGATACCCTGGATCGACCCGGCGGAGTTCAAGTACGAGTGCCCCGACAGGTGGAACGACGTCAAGTTCCGCGTCTACCGCAAGAAGTGACCGCGATGAAGCCAAAGGTGCTCGTCAGCTACAAGGGCGACAACTTCCCCGAGGACGTCGCGGACAGGCTCCGCCCGCTCGCCGACGTCGTGCGCGTCTCGGGCGACTACCCGGAGCAGCTGCGCGACGCCGTCGTCCTCCTCGCAGCGGGGGAGAAGGTCAATGAGGGCTTCCTCGCCAAGGCGCCGAAGCTCAAACTTGTCGCACGTTTCGGCGTTGGCTATGACGCGGTCGACGTCGACGCCTGCACCCGCCACGGGGTCTACGTCTGCCACACGCCCGACGTCCTAAGCGACGCCGTCGCGGACCTCACCTGGGCCCTCATCCTCGGCTGGATGCGCCACATACCCGAGGCGGACAGGTACACCCGCGAGGAGTGGGGGAAGAAGCAGAAGGGCTTCCCGTTCGGCTGGGATATGGGCGGCAAGACCCTCGGCTTCCTCGGCCTCGGCAGGATAGGCGTCGAGGCGGCGAAGCGCGGCAGGGGCTTCGGCGTCAGGATGATCTACTACGACGTGGTCCGTCGCCCGGACATCGAGGCCCAGTACGGCATCACCTACGTCACCTTCGAGGAGCTGCTCAGGACGTCGGACATCATAAGCGTCCACGTCCCCCTCCTCCCGACCACGAGGGGCATGCTCAGCACGAAGCAGTTCCAGATGATGAAGAGGACCGCCCTCGTAGTCAACACGAGCCGCGGCCCCGTCATCGACCAGAAGGCACTCACCGAGGCGCTCAAGGCGAAGAGGATAGCAGGCGCCGCCCTCGACGTCTTCGAGGTCGAGCCCACCCCCCTAACCGAGGAGCTGCTCAAACTGGAGAACGTCCTAGTCACCCCCCACATG
>JAUYEB010000053.1 GCA_030691555.1 Candidatus Bathyarchaeota archaeon | reverse complement strand
TGAGTGGGTGGAGAAGATATACATCGCAGGCTTGGAGACGCCGCTGGGCACCATGTGGGCGGCGGCATCGGAGAAGGGACTCGTCCAGTTCAGCATGTCGGGCGACAGGGAGGGCTTCATGAGGGAGCTCAAGGCACGGATCAAGGCCGAGTACGTCGAAGACCCCATTAAATTCAAGGCTCTGAAGGCGGAGCTAGCCCGTTACTTCGAGGGCGAGGAACTCATCTTCAAAGGTCCCTTCGATATGCGGGGCACACCCTTCCAGGTCGAGGTCTGGAAGGCCCTCCACTCCATCCCCTATGGGAAGCTGACGAGCTACGGGGGCATAGCCAAGCAGATCGGGCGACCCAAGGCGGTGCGCGCCGTAGGGAACGCCGTCGGGGACAACCCAATGGGGCTCATACTCCCATGCCACCGCGTGGTCTCGTCAAGCGGGGGAATCGGCGGATTCAGCACCGGCCTGGAGTGGAAGAGGAAGCTCCTCGCCCAGGAGGGCATCTTCGACACCCCGAAGGGCAAACCGGAGACGGGCGTCGACCTCCGCCAGTACTTCAGGTGACCGCTAGTATTTTCCCCCGAGAGGCACACCACTCCCCATGGCTCCAAAGAGGATCGTGCTCGGGACCTTCAGCCACGAGACGAACGTGCTATCGAACATAAAGACGGACCTCTCCGAGTTCCGGAAGAGGCACCTAGTCCACGGCGACGAGATACCCGCCCACTTCAGGGGGACGAAGACCGCGGCCGGCGGCCTCATCGACGGCTGCGAGAGGAACGGCTTCGAGTTCGTCGAGACCGTCCACGCCTCGGCGACGCCGAGCGGAACGATCACCGAGGAGGCGTATGGGCACATCCTCGGCGCGCTTCTCGACGGGATCAAGGCCGCGAAGCCCTTCGACGGCGTCGCCCTCCACCTCCACGGGGCGGCCGTGGCCGAGGGGCACGACGACGTCGAGGGGGACGTCCTCGGCGAGGTCCGCAAGCTCATCGGGAAGAAGCCCCTCGTCGCGAGCTTCGACCTCCACGCCAACTACACGGAGAAGATGGTGAGGGAGGCGGACATCCTCGTCGGCTACGACACCTACCCGCACATCGACGAGTACGAGCGCGCCGTCGAGTCCGTCGACCTGCTCGCCAAGATGATGGATGGTAAGCTCAAGCCGACGCGCGCCCTCCGCCAGCCCCCGATGCTCCCCGCACTCCAGGTCCAGTTCACCGGCAGATACCCCATGACCAAGCTTCTCGACGAGGCCCGCAGGATGGAGCAGATTCCCGGCGTCGCCGCCGTCACCGTCGCCGCGGGGTTCCCCTGGAGCGACATAAAGGAGGCCGGAATGAGCTTCATAGTCATAACGGACAACGACCAGAGGCTCGCCGACTCCCTCGCCCAGGAGCTGAGCGACCTAGCCTGGGGCATCCGCAGGGACTTCCTTGTGAAACCGATGCCCGTGAGGGAGGCGCTGAGGAGGGTGAAGGCCGCCAAGGAGGGGCCAATCGTGCTTGCCGACATCGGGGACAACCCCGGGGGCGGCACCCCATGCGATGGCACCGTCGTCCTCAAGGCCGTCATCGAGGAAGGCTTGACCGGGGGCGTCTTCGGCGTCATCTGGGACCCCATCGCAGCATCGAAGGCGGCGAAGGCCGGCCCCGGGAAGGAGATAGATGTCAGCCTCGGAGGCCACACCGACAGGCTCCACGGCAAACCCCTCAAACTCAAGGCCCTCGTCAAGAGGGTCAGCGACGGCAGATGGATCGTGAAGGGGCCCATGGGGACCGGCTCCGAGACCGACATGGGGCTCACCGCCGTCCTCCGAGTCGCCGGCAACGACCTCATCATAACAACCAAGCGCCTCCAGCCCCTCGACCTGGAGCTCTACAGGAGCCAGGGCATAGAGCCCACGGACGCGAGGTTCATCGTCGTCAAGTCGAGCGTCCACTTCCGCGCCAGCCACGAGCCCGTCGCCAAGGAGATCATCGAGCTCGACACACCCGGCCTGACGTCGCCGCGGCTCGCCGGCTTCAAGTTCAGGAAGATAAGGCGCCCCATCTTCCCCCTCGACTTCGAGATGCTCGGGATAACCGAGCTCAAGAGGATGGACGAGGAGTAGCCAGCACCCTGCCGTATGCCTCGATGTGCCGGTCGATGACCCGCCCCGCCTCGTGGACCGAGGAGACGTAGCGGCGCCCCCTCTCCCCCGCCTCCCTCCAGTTCCCCCCGTCGAGGAGCCAGCGGAGCCCCGAGGCGTAGTCCCCGTCCCTGACGTGGTGACCGAACCTTATGGCGAAGCCGTCGGGGTCGTGGGGACTGAGGATGGCGCACCCGTGTGCCGCGGCCTCGAGGAAGCTCACCGGAAGGCACTCGCTAACGCTCGTGTTGACGAGTACGCGGCTCTCCGAGAGGAGCCTCTCTTTCTCGGCGCCCAGGAGGAAGCCGGGCAGCTCCAGGTTCCTCACCCCGGAGTAGCGCCTCCTCAGCTCCCCGTCGCGCCTCCGGTCGTGGGCCGCGCCCGCCGCGACGAATCTCACTTCGGGGAACGCCTCCGCGAGCCCGAAGAAGGCCTCTGGGCATTTCTCTCGGTCGAACCTCCCGAGGAAGCAGACCGTCGGCTCGGTCGGCTTCTGGCTCGGGGGCGGTATCTTGACGGGGTTGGGGAGGAACCCCGGCGGGGTGCTCAGGCCGTATATCTCCTTGACCTTCGGGATCGTGTGCCACGCCTGGCAGTAGACGGCGTCGAGCCGCGCGACGCATGAGTCGACGGATGGGGCGATGAGCCGGTTGTAGACCCTGCGCCGGGTGGGGTAGTAGCGTTCCACCCTCGACCAGTCCGAGGTCGTCTTGGGGTTCTGGCTCGTCGCCACGTGCCTCGCCGCGGGGGCTGCCTCGAGGGCCAGCCTCGTCCCCCAGCTGGGCTCCTCCGAGTGGTACACGTCGGCGCGCATCTGGCTGTAGAGCCGCCGGGTGAACGGGTACCGGTGGAGGGGGAAGCCGTGGACCTCCATGCCATCCAACTCCTCGACCGGTCTCTGCCCCTCGCCGGCGGGCACGACGACCGAGACCCTGACACCCCTGCGCGCCAGCTCGCCTCCTATGAGCCGCGTGGCCGCCCCGAAGCCGCCGAGCCTCCCCCAGGCGAAGAGCTCGGTGGCCACGAGGCAGACGCGGAGGTCCATAGGAATTATTACTTTCAACTGCATTTATTAAATGATGCAGTCCCGGGCTCTGGTCGTCACGCCCTGCTACCCCCGCTTCCCGGGGGACTTCCACGGCGGCTTCGTGAGGGACCTCTGCCTCCGCCTCGCCGCGAGGGGGGTGGAGCTGGAGGTCCTGGCGCCGAGAAGCCGCACCATCGGGGCCCAGGAGGCGCCGTACAGGGTCCGGCGCTTCCCCTACCTGCCCCTTCAGCGGTTCGAGCTGCTCCCGGAGGCGACGATGAAGGGGGCCTCTCTGGGTCGCCTGGCGCAGCTCCCCCCGTACCTCGCCTCGGCGCTCCTCCACATCACGGGCGCGAGGCCGAGCCTGATCCACAGCCACATAGCCATACCCCTCGGGTTCGTCTCGGCCCTCGCCCCCGTCGACGCGCCGAGGATGGTGACCTGCCACGGGAGCGACTGCACGCTCCCCCTCGACAACCCCGCCTACCTCCCCTTCACACGACACGCCCTCCGGAGAGCCGACGCGGTGGTCGCCGTATCCAACTACGTCGGGGGCCTAGCGAAGAGGCTGGGGGCCAGACGCGTCGAGACGATCTACCTCGGCGTAGACACCCGGCGATTCAGACCGCCGCCGAGCCGTCGCCAACTGAGGTCGAGGATGGGCCTGCCCCAAAACGCCCTGGTCGTCGGCACGCTGGGCCGGCTCGTCGCCGAGAAGAGCATCATCAACCTCATCGACGCAGCTAAGATCGTCGGCGGGAGGATGGACTCCGTCTTCATCATCGGAGGCGACGGCCCCGATAGGCCGAGGCTGGAGCGCTACGCGAGGGGGCTTGGGAACGTCGTCTTCACGGGGGCGGTCCGTGACGCGCCCACTTTCCACGCCCTCCTCGACGTCTTCGCCCTCCCATCCTCCCGTGAGGGACTCTCGCTGAGCCTCCAGGAGGCCATGTCGGCGGGGTGCGTCCCAGTCGCGGCCCGCGGCCAGGGCTCCGAGGAGGTCGTCGCCGACTCGGTCAACGGCTACCTCCACCGCCCCGGTAACAACTCAGAGCTGGCGGCGAAGATCGTGGAGGCGTCGCGAAACCTCGGCCTGGGCCGAAAGGCGAGGAAAACGATCGTCGAAGGATTCGACGCCGAGAGGGGGGCGGACCGCTACGCCGAGCTATACCGCGAGCTCGCCCGCTAGCGTTTTAATCGGGGGACGCCCACAACTGAGCCATGAGGGTCGCGGGGGTCGACGAGGCCGGACGAGGCAGCGCCATAGGCCCGCTGGTCGTGGCGGGAGCCTCCTTCCCCGAGGACAAGATCCCGCGGCTCATCGAGCTCGGCGTCAAGGACTCGAAGCAGCTAACGAGGGCGAGGCGCGAGGAGCTGGCCCCACAGATCAGGGAACTCGCCTCGGGTGTCCAATTCTTCGATCTCCAGCCATCCGCGATAGACGCCGTCGTCAACCGGGGGGTCAGGCTGAGGAGGCTCAACTACCTCGAGGCGGTCGCCATGGCGTGCGTGATACGCGACCTCCGCCCCGATGCGGCCTACGTCGACGCCTCGGACGTCGACGAGCAGAGGTACAGCGAGACGATACTGAGGCTCCTCCCGTCCCGGCCGAGGCTCGTCTGCGAGCACAAGGCCGACTCCACCTACCCCGTCGTCTCGGCGGCGTCGATCCTCGCCAAGGTGAGGCGGGACGAGCTCGTGGCCCTGCTCAGGGATGAGTACGGCGACTTCAACTCCGGTTACCCCAGCGACGGGAGGGCGATCGACTGGCTCGAGGCATACTACGCGGAGCACAGGTGCTGGCCGAACATCGTCCGCCGCAGCTGGGCGCCGGTCAAGAGGATAGAGCGGGACGCCGCTCAGACGAGGCTGGCCAACGCCAGCGCGTGATCCTTCTCGAAGGGGTCGAGCTCCACTAGCTCCTCGACCCTGAAGCCGCCTGCCTCGAGGACCTTGACCTGCTCCCTGTATATCTCGGCGGGGTCCCTGGCGACGTCTATGCTACGCGACTTTATCGAGAGAAGCGCGTATCCCCCCTTCTTGAGAAATAACTTCGCGTTCTTGACGACTATCTCGGCCTGGTCCGGCTGGGCGACGTCGGCGAAGATGGCGTCGACCCTGGGGACCTGGAAGGAGTATCCCTGCGGCTGCCGGGCGTCGCCGAGTATGGGAGTTATGTTCTTCCTGTATCTTGCGACGTGGTCGATCAGGTCCCTGATGGGGCGCGGGGCGAAGTCGACCCCCCAGACGTGGCCGGCGTCACCGACGATGTCGGAGACGTGGCTGCAGGTCGTGCCCGACGCGACGCCTAGGTACAGTACCTTGGAGCTCGGTCCTATCGGGTTCTTCTTAAGCCCCTTCATGATGGCGGCGCCCAGCTTGCTCCGAGACGGGTTCCAGAGCCTGTATTCCACGCCGCCGATGGTGATGAGCTCTTCGCCGTACACCTTCCTACCGGGGGCGAGGTTACGCGTGGCAAGGAGCCTCTGCGCGCCGTCGTCGATGAAGTAGACTCCCGGTGTGTGCTCCGTCGCGGTCAAGCCCAAGGGGGCCTTACCTCGGCGTAGGGTCCGCCGCCTCGACGTCGGGCCCGGCGGCATCAACGGCCCTCGCCTGGTCGACGGCGAGCTTCTGGAGCCAGGTAAGCGGGACCTGCAGCTCCCCTACCCGCTTGGCGAAGTGGTGGCAGTTCGGGTAGGCGGGGGTCTTGCAGACTCGGCTGAAGAAGTCCTTAGTGATCTCTATGTTGCAGTCGAAGATGAATGGGCAGTCCCTGCGCCCGAACTTCTCCTGTAACGCCTCGGAGAACGTGGACAAAGGTCAGCCTCGTTAGGATACGCGGACCCACCTAGGTTTAAACCTTTCAGGGGTAGCCAACCCTTCAGTTTTAGCGGGTAGTATACTTTAAGTAGACTTGCGCGTGTCTCGCTTACGGTGGATATGTCAGAGAACGTCTACATCGGCTCGAAGCCGATACTGAACTACGTCACAGCCATCGCCTCGGCCCTGCAGAGGGCTGAGAACGTGACCGTCAAAGCCAGGGGCAGGGCCATCTCCAGCGCCGTCGACGTCGTCGAAGTCACGAGGAACAGGTTCCTACCCGACATCATCATCGACGGGATCGACATAGGGACGGAGAGGCTGGAGGGCGAGAATGGGGAGAGGAACGTCTCCACGATAGTGATCACCCTCAGCCGCGGGAAGCGCTAGCCCCGCGCCGCCTCTTCTAGATCCTTCTTTAGTTGCTCCGCGATCATGTTCCCCGAGAAGGCGTCCGCTCTGGCCGCTATAGATAGCTTCGCGGCGAAGTGGCGCGCCCTTATCCCCCTCAGCCCCCTCGGGGCGCCGTTCACGTAGGGGTGCTGGAAGATGAGGCCGTGCTTCGGGGGGCGAGCCTTCGTCTTTATCGCCCTGTAGAGAGCCTTCTCGGCGCCGAGTATCTGGAGGGTGCTGGAGGGCATCATGGCGAGCCTGCGGAGGCCGCCCGCTCGCTCTATGAGCTTCGCCGCGAGGGTTGGGCCCGCTATGGCCGAGACGTTCGGCGCCGCCTCCGCGGCGAGGCCTGAGATGTAGTCTGTGAGGCTGGTGCGGTAGTCGTAGAGGGTGAGCGTCTGCTGGGCGAGGCGTTTGATCTCGGCCATGTCCCCCTCGCCGAGTGTGGCGCCCATGGAGCCGTCGGCGCCGTTGATTATCGCCGCCGCCTCCCTCCTCTGGAGGCCGAGCGCCTCCACCTTCTCCTTCGTGACGGCGGAGCGTTCCCCGACCTCGGTGATGAAGCGCAGGTAGCCCTGGTGGTCGCGGATTATCCTGCTGAGCTCAGGGTAGTGGAGGCCGTACCACTCCCTTACGCGGCTGCTCAGCCCGTTTAGGCTCGTGTCTAGCTCGCCGAGGAGCTGGACGGTCTGCCTTATCAGCGCCTCCTTCCCCCCGAGTGCGCCCTGCACGGCGCCGCGGGCGAGTATGGTGGAGACCTGCCTCCCCAGCTCGTTGAACTCCTCCTCGTCTTTTATTAGGTTGCCCTGTTTCGCGAGGGTCGGGAGCCTCTCCCTGAGGTCGTCGCTCGGGGAGGTGTCGACTAGCTCGACGTCGAAGCTGGTCTCTGTTTTCAGGGTCTCGGCGAGCTCGGGGTTGGTGGTGGCGACTGCGTCGAACCCCCGCCTGATGAGTCCCTCTGTGACCTTGGAGACCTCGCGGGTTATCTCGCCGTTTCTCTGTCGGGTGATGGCGCGCGCGATCTTCTCGGCGTCCTTGGGGTAGAACGCCTTCTCAATGATCTCCCCGTCCTGCGTTAGGGCGAAAACGCCGATTAAAGTCTCCTCTATGTACGCTTTGGTTCCCATGGTGGTCCCCGGGTGTCGTCGGTTCAGTGATCGCCGCCTCGTTTCTAA
>JAUYEB010000024.1 GCA_030691555.1 Candidatus Bathyarchaeota archaeon | reverse complement strand
CCACGAATATTCTAAGGACTTCACGGATGAGGACCGCGAGGAGTTCGTCAGGGCAGAGCTCCAGCGGGTAAATCTAGGCTAATTGGTAATGCTCCCCTCTGCCTCGGCGAGCATCACGGTGTGGGCGCGGTGGATGAGGGCCTGCCCGTAGTAGCTGGCGACGTCGAAGCTCCTAGGGTTCCTCCTCCACCTGTTTAGCTCCGTGATCTCGAGTGCTTCCGCTTTTCTTGCTCTGCCGAATCTCTCCCAGTCTGCTTTCGGTGGCTTGCTCATGGGCGTATCATAATGATGCTCCTCCGCCACCGTTTAAAATGGGTGAGTCTTGGGGGGTTAGGTTTTAATGGTGGCTGCATCACCGATTGGGGTATGCCCTATGACTTCAATTTCGACCTCTCGGGCATACCGAGGCAGTTCTTCAGGGAGCTGTCCCGGGTGGCGGAGGAGAGGCAGCTACACAAGCGCTTCGGGTTGAGGGCAAGGGACATCGCCGAGAGGTTCAAGCTGAGCGATGCGACGGGGCTCGACGTCGAGACCATACTCTTCCTGATGGAGGATCTGGTCGACGTGCAGATCCAGAACATGAACCAGAAGGAGAGGTTCGTCGCGACGAAGAAGAGGGCGCTATTCCTCCCCCACTGCGCCCGGAAGCACATGGATGGGAGCTGCAAGGCGTCTTTCGACGCGGGCGTCCCGACCTACCGGTGTACGCACTGCTCTGAGGATTGCCTCGTGGGGCAGGCGGCGAAGCTCGGCGAAGAGAAGGATTACTCGGTCTTCATAGTCCCGGGTGGATCATGCATACCTGGCATCATCAAGAGGGGGAGCTTCGAGGGCATCGTCGGCGTCGCCTGCGGGATGGAGATGAGACCTGCCCTGCAGATGATTCAGAAGTACAATCTCCCCGGGCAGGCGGTCCTTCTCATCAAGAACGGGTGTGCGAACACGGTGTTCAGCATCCACTTCCTCGAGGCAGTCCTCTAGCCCGGGTGAAAAGTGTCTTAAACGGGGCTCATCTCCTATCGGGCGGTGTATATGCTCGTCGAGAAGAGGTTCCGCGTCGGTGAGGCGACTCTCAACTACGCCGAGGGGCCCGAGGGTGGTCCCCCGATGGTTTTGACCCACGGCTTGACGGATCGTTGGCAGTACTATCTGCCGATCATGCCTTTCCTGACGCAGAGGTGGCACGTCTATGCGCTCGACTTCAGGGGGCACGGGCGGTCGAGCAGGACTCCGCCGTATAGGTACAGGGACCACATAGAGGACGCGATATCCTTCATCGAGGGGTGCGTGGGGGAGCCCGTGGTGCTCTTCGGCTCCTCAATGGGCGGCATGGTCGCGCTGATGGTCGCGGCGAGGCGCCCCGACCTCGTGAAGGCGGTCGTCTTCGGCGACTCGAGCATAAAGACGGACAGGACGAGGCAGGTCATGATCGATTTCCATAGTTACTGGTACGGGTGGAGGAAGCTCGCGGGCTTCAGGGGCCCCTTCGGCGAGCTGGTGAGGCTGGTCTCCGAGATGCCGGTGAGCGTCCCCGGGCAGGGGAAGAGGACCTACGGCGAGGGCCTCGACTCAATCTCCCTCATGAACAAGGCGAACTACCTTCGTCACCTCGACCCCGAGGTCCTCAGGGACTGGGCCGTGGGGGACACGGACGCCGACGCCTTCAGGCGCGTGACCACCGGCTACGAGGACAGGCTGCTCAGGGAGATCAGGTGTCCCGTCCTGCTCGTGCAGGGGAACCCGAAGAAGGGGGGCATATTCACCGACGAGGCCGTCGAGTTCGCCAAGGCAAACATAAGGGAGGCATACCACGTCTACATCCCCGAGTACGACCACAACCTCGGCCTCTACAGCTGGGACACGGGCAAGCTACTTCAAGCCGTGAACGCCTTCCTCGAGTCCCTCAGGTAAGGCCAGCTACTCGTTTTCCTCAGCTTCTCAAGGATAGCCGAGTACATGGCCACGTGGTCTAGTTTCTTGGTGGTCACGAACTCGACCGAGATGAGGACCATGTTTATGAAGCGATTCACGTACGACTCCTCTTCCTTGTAGACGCCTGGCACTTTCTCGATCTCTGCGCGCGTCTCCGGCGGCATCAAGTTGAAGAGGGCGTCGACGGCTGGTGCGAAGTCCCCCGTGCCCTTGGCCGCCTCGCAGGCCTCTATCTGCCGCTTAACAGCGTCGTCGGACATCTCCCGAAAATGTGGGATCGGGGTATAAACGTCGTTCGGGTGAGGAAAAAGGGGTCACTTGATGGCGTACTTCTTGACTACGTCCCAGTCGACCTCGAAGCCGAGGCCCGGCTTGTTCGGGGCGGTTAGGTAGCCCTTCTCGGGGCGGTAGGCGGGGTCTATGAAGTAGGACTCGAGGGGGACGGCGTTTATCTCCACCCACTCGCTCCGGTTGTTGCTCAGGCTGAGGTGGACGCTGGCTGGGATGCCTGGGCCGAAGAAGAAGCTGTGGGTTGCGAGGTCGAGGTTCCACGCCTCGGCGAGGGCGAATATCTTCCTGCACGCCGTGATGCCCCCCGTCATTATCACGTCGGGCTGGATGAGGTCGTATGGGTGCTTCTCGACGATGTTCTTGAAGCCGTAGTGGGTGTACTCGTTCTCGCCGCCGGCGATGGGGATGTCCGTCTTCGTCCTGAGCCAGGCGAGGCCGTCGTAGTCGTCTACTGGCCAGATTGGCTCCTCCAGCCACGTGAGGTTGTACCGCTCGAGCTGGCGGGCGGCCTTGAGCGCCTCGCCGGGGGTCCACGCCCCGTTGACGTCGAGCATCACCGCGATGTCGTCGCCGACTGCGTCTCGGACCGCCTTGGTGCAGGCGACCCCGTCGTGTTTGCCCTGGTGTATCTTGATGCCCTTGTAGCCCTCCTCGACCCAGCGCTGGCTTATCTTGGCGACCTCCTCGGGCGTCTTGTACTCCATGAGGCTGGCGTACGCCTTGACCTTGGGCTTGCAGAGGCCGCCGAGCATCTCGTATACGGGTAGCTTGCGCGCCTTGCCTATGATGTCCCAGAGGGCGATCTCGACGGCGCTTAGCGCCTGTATGCTGA
>JAUYEB010000301.1 GCA_030691555.1 Candidatus Bathyarchaeota archaeon | reverse complement strand
CGCAGTTCTGGCAGGTCATTCTCTGCAGATCACTAGGTAGGCTCTCTTTCCGATGTACTGTTTGGGGCAGTCGACCTTGGCGCTGTTGCCGAAGGGGGTGACGGTCTTCTCTATGAAGCCGAGTACCTCGTCTTCCTGCAGTGTTAGTTTGCCTTTGTCTAGGTTTATTACCCTCATAGGATATACAAGGATATCCTATGTTTATATGTTTTGTGGTGGAAGCAGCGTTTATTGAGGCATATCAGAAACAGCTAAACACGTACAAAACCTTTTTCTTAAAAGGGGGTTGTTTTGATATCTAGGTATATTTGGACAAACTCTCGATCGTGATGCCGGTCCATAACGAGCAGGAAAACCTACTTTTTAGCCTGCCAAGCCTCTTCGCGATCGAGCCAGATGAAATTATCATCCTTCTTGACCGTTGCGGTGACAAGAGTAAGGAGATCATCGAGGCCTCCTCGAAAAAGTTGAGGTATAGGGGGAGAATCAAACTCATCGAGGTGTCAGAGAATTTTCCAGACTGGAGATACAGGGTCGCTCGCCTTTTCAGAATGGGATTCAAGGCGGCCCGTAACGATACGATCCTTACAATGGCTGCCGACATCGTCCTTGACAGCAGAATCAAGGATTACGTTCAAATCATACAGGGCAGCGACGTGAAGCTGGTCAGTTTCGGACTCAAGTATTACCCGGTCGACATGATCTACTTTGTAAAGAGGCTCATAACGCTGATATTACCCAGTAGAGGCTTCAGCGGCGTGTTCCTCTTCTCTAAGAAGGCGTGGTTGGAGACCGAGGACGAAGAAGCGGTTAAGAAGATATTGAAGGCACAGGACACGTTCCTGTCTGACTCGATTAAAAAGAAGTATTTGACAAGGCATGTCTGGCTTAACATCGTGCATCTACGGGTCAATAGAGACGCCAAGGATCAGTACCTTAGGGGAGTGACATCGTACCAGATTAGTAGAAAGTCGCTCCCATCGATGTTCGTCTCTAGCGTCATCTATCTTCGACCGTTGATGTTAATGGGATACATGCACGCGCGAAAGAGGGCGAAGAAATAGTCATTTCAATGAGTCTAAGATGATCTCGGCGGCACTCACACGTCCGTTCTTGAAGTGCGGTTTCTCCCTAGACGGGGAGTTGATTATCAGGGACCCGATTTTTTGGGGATCTGCCTGCTCAAGGAAGGGTGAATTTACCTTCTTCGCCAGTGCTCGCATATCCTCGGCGTTTGCCGTTCTGGTGAGTTCGCGGTTGAATACGATTATCAGGGGCTTCTCGTAGAGTACCGCCTCGAAGATGGTGCCCCCGCCCTGGTGAGTTATGACGAGGGAGGACTCAGCCACGAGTCTCTCGAATTCTGTGGAGTATGTGATGATCTCCCAACTGGGTCGCCTCGCCCTGTAAGGGGAGGGGTCCACCTTACCCGTTTGCATTACGACCTTCTCTAGGTCGAGTTCGATGACGGCGTCGAATAGCTGCTTGTGACCCTCTGTGCCACCTGTCACGAGGGTGTAGCCGAGGTTTTTTATCTCGTACCTCTTCTCGGGGAAGATGGGTCCTGTGAAGATGCCATTGAGGTTTTCCATCTGTTCCTCCCATTGGAGGAGAGTATTTTTCGAGAAGTGCTGAAGTAGTCGAGCCGTCTTTGAAGGTTTCACGATGGCGACGCGGCTCTCGATGTTGATGACGGGTATCGATTTTAGCCAAGCGATGACAGCTGGGGGTATGCAGAAGTTGCTCCCGGTTGACACCACGACATCGTATTCTTTGTGCACCAGGGGGAGGGCGTGCCAGAACGCGGATACGAGGCGGAATGGGAAGAGTAGATTTGAGGTCTTAGGATACCGCCCCTTCATCAATTCCTCAACGGGGCCAAATGGTGAGAGTAGCTCCCTGCTGAGCCTATCATCCTCCGGGATGAGGAAAGAGGTCTCCGCCTTCCCCCTCAGTGCCTGCGCGAGGGCGAGTGCTATGCTCGTGTGACCCCCGCCGCCTGCGAGGATGAGGACTTTCTTTCCCAATGCACGCACCTAGATGAATCGGATAATGGCGAAGGCTATAGCACACACCAGTATCTCGAAGCCGATCAGGATCGATGAGACCTGCTTCTCGGTGTAGTCTCCGGACCTCATCACGATGTGTGTGAGGGACCGAATCTTCGTTTCGCGGGGCTTGACGGAGCCGTTTTGCTGGAGAATACCGTAGTTCTCGGCCTTGAAGCCGGACAGCGCCTTCAGCACCGCCTCGATTATCCAGGGTATGAAGCAGAGTATGGCGAACTTCTCCATGTTTCCGAGGATCGTGACGCAAGCGCCAACGGCACCTATCGTATAGTTGAGGTCCCCGGGGAAGACCTTCGCCGGGTACCAGTTGTATCGAAGGAAGGAGAGCAGCGCAGCTGCGAAGGTCAGGGCGAGGACCGCCGCGGGGAGCTTGTTGCTGATCAGGGCGAAGACGCCGAGGGAGACGAGGAGGACTACACCCATACCCGCCTCGAGGCCGTTGAAGCCTGCGAGGAAGTTCGTCGCGTTCGCCAAGCATAGGACGGCCAGGGGGACGAGCACCAGGGGGTAGATGGCCCCAAGCTCGACCCGCCCTACGAAGGGCAGGACCATGCTGGTCACGCCGGCGTTGACCGCCATCAAAGGGACCGCCGCGGGGAGTGGGATTAAGAAGTATAACCACAGAGGTATCCCCCGCCTCTTCAGCCTCTCGAAGAGGTCCTTCCCCTCCTTCTGCCTCATGAGCGCCGTCAGGACGTCGAATATGCCTATGAGGGTGATTATCAGTATCGTGTTCAGGCTCGCCAGGATGTATATGAGGCCGGGGAAGCTGGCGTTCGCGAAGACCTCGAGGCCGATGTAGATGAATATCCCGAGGAGGAAGCCGGTGATCACCCCCGGGCCCCCCATGTCGGGTATCGGCCCCCTGTCCCTCTTCATGATGTCGCTGCCGACGATGCCCGCGGCGCGCATGAACCTGTTGAAGACGGGTATAGCGAGGTAGGACGCGAGGAAGGAGAGGCTGATGGCTGCTATAATCTCAGGGGGGACCGTCACCATGGCTATGGGTATCATGCCGCGTCGATTTATCACTATCCCGCGCTGGGAACATTTATCACGCCTCGCTGGGTGGGCTGATACGTGAAGGCTCTCATAGTCGACGCCCTCGCCTCGGAGAAGGGGGAGAGGAAGGCGACGAGGGACGCGATCGGGGCTGGGACGAGATCGGTCGCGGGGGTCCTCGAATCCAGACGCGTAGACTACACCGTGCTTGAGGCCGAGTCGGCCCTCGAAGGGGGGCTGCCGGAGGGCCACGATCTGCTGCTCGTCAGCGGCATGACCCAAGATATCCCGGCGATGAGGAAGGTGATCTCAAAGTGGAAAGGTGGCCCTACCATCGTTGGTGGGCCAGTCACATCCGACCCAGAGCAGGCACTGAGGAGAACTGGCAGTAACCTAGCGGTCGTGGGGGAGGGAGAGGAGACGTTCATCGAGCTTCTCCAGGCGGGGTTAAACGACGGCGTCTTGCCGGGAGTTAAAGCCCTGAGAGGGATCAGGGGCATTGCCTTCAAAACTGAGACGGGCTACGAGGCCACGCAGCTTAGGCGATCGATGCCCCGAGTCATCTACGATCAATTCCAGCCATCGACCTCGGCGATCGCCTACTACTCTCTTTTCCGCTCTGCGAGGGTCTACGTCGAGGTGCTTAGAGGGTGCAGCAACTACAACCGCGCCTCGTTAGGCCACAGCTGCGAATCCTGCGGCGTCTGCAAGGGCGGTAACCTGGGGGAGAGGTATGACTGCCCACTCGGCATTCCGCCGGGGTGCGGCTACTGCTCTGTGCCAAGCCTATACGGCCCGCCGAAGAGCCGTTCGGCCCAACATGTAAGGGACGAGGTTGCAGCGCTGTTGAAGGTGAGTGTGACACGGGTCGTTCTCAGCGCCCCCTGCTTCCTCGACTACGGCAGGGACCTGCTAGTCGAGCCCGAGCCCTTGACCGACCCCCGTAGCCCCGAGCCGAACTACGGCGAGATAGAAAAACTCCTGTCCATGCTTGCCGAGCTCCCGAGGATGGCGGAGGGCACCGCCTCGTTCATGATCGAGAACATAAAGGCCTCACTGGTCACGGAGAAGGCGGCCAAGGTCCTGGGTCGTTACCTCGGGGGGACGCCCGTCAGCATCGGTTTCGAGACGGGCTCGGAGGCGCACAGCGAGCAGCTGGGCAGGCCCTCCACGCCGAGGGAGACGCTCACGGCGATACGGAGGCTGAAGCGGGCGGGACTAAAGCCGTACGTCTACTTCATACACGGCCTGCCGGGCCAGAGCGAGGAGACCGTGGACGAGACCGTCAGGGCCATAGCGAGCAGCGTCGAGGAGGGAGCCGAGAGGGTCATCCTCTACAGGTTCCAGTCGCTGCCCATGTCGGCCTTCAGCGGGCACCCGTCGGCTCCACCGACGATAAGGGATCCCCTCAGCAGGAGGATACACGAAGCCGCGGCGAGGGCCAACATGAAGGCCAAGGAGGACATGCTCCGCGGGATAATCAGGGTCGTGGTGGCGGAGAGATACGACAGGGACAGGCGTTTACTCGTGGCCTACCCCCTCCGGCATGGCCCCGTCGTGCTCGTGGAATCGGGGGAACCCCTAGAGGGGAAGGTCCTCGACGTGGAGATAACCGGCATCGCCTCCGAGCGCATGGTGACAGGTCGCCCAGTCGCTATGTTTTAATGGGACCTGTTCAAGTGCTTAATGCTGGTTGAACCTCTTGTCCGTCGACGAGCCTAAGAAGGTGCAGAAGGCGCCCGCGGAGGGACCCGTATACGAGTGCGTCCAGTGCGGTCGCCGCGTCAGCTTCGAGGACCTGGAGAAGTACATTAGCTTCAGGTGCCCATACTGCGGCTACAGGATCTTCAGGAAGGTCCGTGCGCCGATAGTGAAGAGGGTCAAGGCGAGGTAAGCCACATGAGCAAGAATCTATCCCTCGAGGAGAAGCGCGCCAACATCATCATAAAGTACAGGAACCTCACACCCGAGACGGAGAAGCCCGTGGGCGAGGAGGACAGGCTCGTCTACAGGCTACACGACAAGAAGGGGCAGCTCATCGTCATGCACGCGGTGCTCGGTCAGAAGACGATCGGTATCAGCTACGTCCGCGAGCTCAAGGAGATGGTCGAGAAGGAGGGCGCCTCCAGGGGGATACTCGTCGGCGACGGCAAGTACACCTACTCGGCCCGCAGCAGCGCGGAGGAGCTCGGCATCGAGCTGATCCCGCCGACGCTCCCGACCTTCGACATATTCGAGCACGCCCTCGTCCCCCGCCACGAGATAGTCTCCGAGGATGAGCTCACCGAGGTGACGAAGAGGTACCACGCAGAGCCGTTCCAGTTCCCCTGGATAAAGATGAACGACCCCATCGCCATCATACTCGGCGCCAAGAGGGGGGACGTGGTCAAGATAACGCAGAAGAGCGAGACCGCCGGGACGGCGATCTCCTACAGGTACGTCGTCTAATCCTTCTTCTCCGGCTTCTCTCCGCCTAGTTCGGTTAGTATGACGATCGCCTCGCCGAGGGGCATGCCGAGGCGCTCCGAGAGCTCTTCCGGGGTGGTCCCCGGCTTTTCGGGCAGGATGATCTCCTGCGTGTACGCCTTATGACTCCTGTAGAGGGGTAGGCTGTGGGCTGTCTCGACAAGCACCACCCAGAGCGGGCTCTTCTCGAGTTCTCGGTTCACAGACGCCTATCCTCGCCTCATCTTGTCGTACATCTTATCGAGGCTCCAGCGCAGGCTGCTCTGTATCTCCCTCAGGCGGCGCTCACCGCCGTAGTTGTGGACGGTGAGTGAGACGATCG
>JAUYEB010000228.1 GCA_030691555.1 Candidatus Bathyarchaeota archaeon | reverse complement strand
CCAGCATCGGGTGACTGCGCGAATGGGTGACGGTTTCTTCGTCGTGGTCGCGCTGGGGGACAGCCTCACCGCCGGGTACAGGACCCTCGACCCCTACGCCGTCGACCCGAGGGTGCCTTACCCCGCCCAGCTTGAGGCCCTCCTCAGGGAGAGGCTCGGGGGGCGGGTTCAGGCCTTCGTCGTGAACGCCGGCGTCAACGGGGACAGCACCGAGGGGATGCTCTGGAGGTTCGGGAGAGTGGTGGTTGCCGAACGGCCCGACGCCGTCGTGGTCTGGGGAGGCATAAACGACCTCGGCGCCGCGAGGGACCCCGAGCAGGTCATGGCCAACCTCGTGAGGCTCTACTCCCTCTGCGGGGGGATAAATGCGAGGCCGGTGGCCTGCACCCTCACCCCGACCCGGCGCACCAGCCCGAACATGAGGCGGCTGAACGAGCTGATCAGGGCACACGCCCATGAGAAAGGCGTGACACTTGCAGACCTTTTCCCCGCACTATCGGATGAGGAGGGAAACCTCAGGGGGGAGTACTCCGACGACGGCGTCCACCTGACCCCGGTGGGCTACGGCAGGGTCGCCGAGACAGTCCTGGAATCCCTGAAGCCACTCATCGAGGATATGGAGCCCTGACCAGTAGGATTTATAACAAGGTGCCTCACTAATCTGCTGAGGTTTCAATATTGACGAAGAAGAGGAGCAGCGGAGGCCACAGCGGCGGCAACAAGGGGAGCTCCGGGTTGGTGCAGTGCAGCATCTGTGGGGCTCAGGTGCCCCGCGACAAGGCCAAGAGGCAGACGAGGTACACTAGCCTCGTCGACTCCCGGCTCCTGAAGGAGCTCCAGAACCAGGGCTCCACCATCCAGCGCACCAAGGTGACGAAGTACTACTGCATCAGCTGCGCGGTTCACCGCGGCGTCGTCAAGGTGCGTGGGAAGGACGAGCGCAAGTTCGTGCCGAAGCGCCGCAGGACTCGCTCCGGCTCCAGCCTCTAAACCCAGTCTTTTCCGCTTTCAGGCTACTTCGAGTTCTTGCGGAAGTGGAGCGTCCTCTGTATCACCGTTAGGTGTGAGAGGACCGCGAGTAGTATGACGCCGTAGTTGATGGCGTCGAGCCACCAGACAGCCATGAAGGTCACGGTGGCGAGTATCAGCATCCTCTCCGCCCTCTCGGCCAGGCCGACCCCCGCCATGGGGACGCCCGCCGCCTCCGCCCGCGAGCGCGTGTAGCTGACCATCAGCGAGCCGATGAGCGCCGCGAGGCCAGCTATCGGGTTGCAGAGCCCACCGAGGGTGACGCCCGCCAACACGAAGGCGTCCGCGTAGCGGTCCGAGACGGAATCGAAGAAGCCACCGAAGCTGGTCACCTTCCCAGTGGTCCGGGCTATCACGCCGTCGACCGCGTCGAACAGCCCAGAGACAAGTATTAGCGCCCCAGCAGCGGGCAGCAGCAGCGGCGACGAGACCCAGCTGTAGTAGGCCCAGGCCGAGGCGACCGAGGCGAGGAGGCCGAGGACGGTAACCATGTTGGGCGTCACACCCGCGTCGGCGAACGGCTTGACGCCAGCGGCGACGATTCCCTCGAACCCCTTCTTCAGCTTGCTTGAGACCAAACCGCTGAGAAGTAGGGCGGTGCGGGTATAAGTGTGACGCGGGGACGACGCCCGAGGTCGTTGCATTAAACGTGTTAATTGACACGTATATGTTAAAAGAAAGTTCATATACCGAGCAACCTCGGGTATCAGTATTAACCCGTTAACACGTCTGGAGCTGTGCCCGTGTTGAAGGAAGCCTACATGGTCGACGACCCCCTCGCCGGGGGGAAGGTTGAGGTCGTCAGGTACTCGGACGCCGTCGTGGGCGTCGAGCCCCGCCGCGGCAAGGTGAGGGACGTCTACGACCTCGGGAAGGAGATGCTGATAGTCACCACGGACAGGATAAGCGCCTACGACGTGGTCTTCCCGACGCTCATACCACACAAGGGGGAGAGCATAAACCGCCTCGCCGAGTTCTGGTTCAACAAGACGAGGAGGGTCATACCCAACCACTTCATCAAGGTCGAGGACGGCCGCTCCATGCGCGTCCGCAAGGCGGAGCGGATAGACATCGAGTTCGTCTGCCGCGCCTACCTCTACGGCTCCGCGTGGCGCGCCTACAGGGACGGGACCCGGACGGTGAGCGGCGTGAAGCTCCCCGGCGGCCTCGCCATGGCGGAGAAACTCCCCGAGGTCATACTCACCCCCACGACGAAGGCGGAGGCGGGCCACGACATGGAGATCAGCGGCAGGGAGGCCATCGCCCAGAAGCTCGTCACACGGGACGAGTGGGCGGAACTCGAAGAATCCACCCTCAAACTCTTCGCCGCCTACCAGGGCCACGCCAAGAGCCGCGGCTTCATAATCCCCGACTTCAAGCTCGAGTTCGGCCGCCTCGACGACGAACTGATCCAGATAGACGAGCCGCCGAGCCACGACTCCGCCAGATTCTGGGCCGAGAAGTTCTACGAGCCCGGCAAGCCGCAGGAGGCCCACTGCCTAGACAAGGAGTTCCTGCGCGCCTACCTGCGGGAGGTCGGCTACATGGGAGATGGCCCCGCCCCTGAGATACCCGCGCCGGTCGTGAAGCAGGTGTCCATGCGCTGCGTCGCCAGCTACGAGGTCCTGAGTGGCAAGAAGGCCCTCGGCGACTACGCGTTGAAGAACGTCGACCAGGTCATGAGGGAAATCAAGTGAGCCTGGCGGAGAAGTGCGGCGTCTTCGGCGCCATGGTCGAGGGGGAGGTCTTCCCCACCCTCTACTGGGGGATGCTCGCCCAGAACCACAGGGGGCACCAGAGCCACGGCTTCGCCACGTGGAGCGGGGAGATCGACTGCTACACGCAGCTCGGGCTCATACCGCCGAACCAGGGATTCGGATTCAACGTCAAGAGCCTAAAGGGCTCGGTAGGCATAGGGAACGTCCGCTACGCAACCTCGGGGGCGCTCGACCTAGGCGCGCGGCAGCGCGACGCCATGCCCATCGTGGTTAAAGGAGCGAGTCGGAGCCTCGCAATCAGCTTCAACGGCAACATAGTCAACGTCCGCGACCTACAGAGGAGGGTAGGCGTCGACCAGAGCTACTCGGACACCCACGCCCTCGCCCTCCTGCTCCTGAAGAGGCTGGAGGAGACGGGGAGCATCGAGGAGGCGGCGCGCTCCTGCATGGAGGGGATAGACGGCAGCTTCGCCGTCACCGGCATCGTCGACGACGGCACCCTCTTCGCCTTCAAGGACCCCATCGGCGTAAAGCCCCTCTGCTACGGAAAATCCGATGGGGTGCACGCCTTCGGCTCCGAGAGCGTCGGCCTCGACATAAACGGGATCAAGTGGGACCACGAGTTCCGACCCGGCGAGTTCATGGCCGTCGAGGAGGGGGAGGTCATAAGGAGGCAGCTCGCCACGGGCCCGAGGCGCGCCTTCTGCGCCTTCGAGTTCGCCTACTTCATGCGCCCCGACAGCAGGATGAACGGCAAGTTCGTCTACCAGGCACGCGTCGACTTCGGCCGCGCCCTCGCCCGCGTCTACGCCGAGAAGGCGAAGAGGTGCGACGTAGTCGTCAGCCTCCCCGAGACGGCGGACGACGCCGCCTACGGCTTCCACGAGGAGGCGGGGATACCCTGGGAGCGCGCCACGAGGCGCCACAGGTACGTCACACAGCGAGCCTTCATAACCGACGCCGAGGACAGGGGCAGCGTCATCTTCAGGAAGGTCAACATCCTCGAACCCCTCATCAAGGGCAAGAGCCTCGCCGTCGTCGACGACAGCATAGTACGCGGCGACACCACCAAGGGGACGGTGAAGCGGCTCAGGGCGGCCGGTGCGAGGGAGATACACCTCTTCATAACCTACCCCCGGATACTGGGCCCCTGCTTCTACGGCATCGACATGGCCACCTACTCCCAGCTCATCGGCGCAAAGATGATGCCCGAGGAGATCGCCAAAGAGGTCGGCGCTGACAGCGTCAACTACCTCGGCATCGACGACTACCTCGCGTGCACCGGCATGGCGAAGGACCAGTTCTGCCTCGGCTGCATAACCAACGACTACCCCACGCCCATGGCCGACTCCCTCGCCAAGCAGATGTGGGAGAGGGTCAAGCGCGGCGAGTCCGAGAAGGGGCGGATATACGAGTCCGCCTAGGAGCCGCGGGCCCCCCGGTAGGTCTCGAGCGCTGCCTTAGCGATCCTGTGGGCGAGCATCGTCCTGTAGACCCACGACTCGGGGTTGGACTCGTAGTACTCCTTGACGTCGACCCTCCTGCCGTCGGGGAGGGTCATCTCCTGCCTCTTGAGGCGGGTCTCCCACTCGAGCCCCTCCGCCTCCGCGTAGCCTGTCTCGACCCCCGCCCTGAGGAGGAGGGCGGGCCACTCCGAGTCCGAGTCGAAGAAGCTGCCCCGCGAACCATTCAGGATAGTTTCCGCCGCGTCACGCGAAACGCCCCGAGAGGCAGCGGTGATGTCGACGTCCCGCCCCAGGATGAGTGAGAAGACCCTGTTGGCGAGTGCCTCGGTCTCGGTCTGGTTGCGCGGGTGTGTGCGGAACGCCCTCTCGGTCCTGCCGATTATCAGGAACTTGTGGGAAGGGATCTGTTTAGTGACCTCGCCTAGCTCCTCCGGGTAGTGGTCAGCCCAGTGGAGCACCCGGTCCATATCGACGAGGTGCATGAAGGCGGAGCCGGAGTCGAGCCCGGCCCTGAGCACCCTCCTGCGGGAGTCGGAGATGTACTCGACGCCCACCTTGCTCCTCGGCGAGACTATCAACCAGCCGGTCTCTTGGAGGGCCTCGACCACGGCGGGCGCGGTGCCGGTCGTTACAGCCACTATGCGGCGCTCGTAGAGCCTGTCGAACAGCGCCGCGTGCTCCCTGAGGGGATCGATGCACCACCCCTTGGAGTCGTGGAGCGTTGAGACGAGGGACACGCCGGGCATGGTGTAGGAGGAGCCTCTGGGATTAATCACACCTACGCCAGTTGGCCGAGGGCCAGGAGGACTAGGCCCACGAGTGCGGTGACTGTCCCGACTAATCGCCTGTTCTTCTTCAGGAACTCGACCTCGTCGAGAATCTCCTTCATGAAGGGGGCGTCTACGGCGATGATCACGCCGACCAGCACGAGGAAGACGCCTATTGGGTAAGTGACTAAACTTAGTGCGCCCATCGCCAATAATCCACAACCTCACGGGATAAGGGTTCCCAGAGGGGCTACTCCTCGGGCCTCGCGGGGTCCGAGACGGCGACGAGGAAGCCCAGCCCGATGACGAGCATGGCGCCCGAGAGGATCAACCACGGCAGGGAGGCGTCGAGCCCGTAGACGTAGCCGCTGAGGAACATCCCCGTCGTCGCGAACAGCTTCACCAGGATGCTGTTGGCGTAGACGTTCCGCATCAGGTTCAGGCCGCCACCGCCCACAAGGGCCATGGCCCTCCCCCGGATGCCGCGTGGGGTCAGGTCGGCGAAGAGGCTCCTCAGGCTCGGGTTGAGGAAGGAGTCCACGGCCGCCGCCGCGACGGCGAGCGCCAAGACCTCTGCGAAGCTGGACACCCTCAAGAATAGGAAGGAGAAGGCGGCGCCGAGGATTATGCAGACCCCCGCCACCCGCCTCTTCGACAGCCGATCGATGATGCGGCCAGCGGGTATGCCGAGGACTACCCCGACGACCCCCGAGACCAGTATTATCAGCGCCCACTCCTGCAGACTCAGGCCGATCACCCGCGTGGCGCGTATCACCCAGAAGCTGCTGGCGAAGGATGCGGAGAAGACTAGGGCGGTGACGAGGATCGACAGCACCCATAGCTCGCGGGTAATCCCCGACAGCACCTTGAATGAGCCCCTGTAGGACTCGCCTATGAGCCTCGCCACCCCCCTCGGCGACAGGTCCAGCCTCTTCGGGTTCGCCACCGTCTCCCTCAGGAACCTCAGCCTGAGGACGGCGATGCCCGACGCGATGATGAAGGAGCTGAAGAAGAGCCCCTTCATCGCGGTCCGCATCCCGAGGAGGCCGATCAGGAAGGCCCCCGCCACCGGGGCTATGAGGCCGAAGCCCGCAGGGATCGCCTCCAACGCGGCGAAGCCGACGCCCCTCCGGTGAGGGGGGATGGAGTCGGCCATCAGCGCCTGTATGGCGGGCCAGTAGAACGTGGTCACGTTCTGGATGAAGAGGCCGAGGGCGAGCCACTGCCACGACTCCCCCAGCCCCGTGATGAGGAACGCGAAGGCGTAGAAGAACGTCATGTAGCCGATGAGCTTTATCCTCCCCTGGTAGTCGGCGATGTAGCCCCCCAGCGGGTAGAGGAGCATGCTCCCGAAGCTCGCCACCGACATGATTACCCCGACCGTCTGGTAGCTCCCCCCGAGCTCAAGCACGTAGAGGCTCAGGAAGGGCCAGATTATGTCTACCGTCGACCTCCAAATACACTCGCAGACGGTCATCACGAGGACGTTGCCGCGTAGGAACTCCGGGAGGCGAGGCAAACCTTGGACCAGCTTGGACGAATTGGTACAGGCCCAGCGGATATAACACCTACCAAGTGGGGCTACTTTCATAAGCTGAACGCCCCGATCCTACCCCATGCCAAAGGTAGCGATCATCGTCGGCAGCGACTCGGACAAGGAGCTGAGCGACGCCGCGGCCTCCATCCTGGGGGAGTTCGGCGTGGAGCACGAGCAGTGGACCCTCTCCGCCCACAGGAACCCCAAGGCGCTCGCGCAGTACGTCGAGGACACCGACGCGCAGGTCTTCATCTGCGTCGCCGGCCTCGCCGCCGCCCTCCCCGGCGCCGTCGCCGCCCAGACCCTAAAACCCGTCATCGGCGTCCCCCAGGAGGTGAAGCTCGGCGGCGTCGACGCCCTCCTCAGCATCGTCCAGATGCCCACCGGCGTCCCCGTCGCACCCGTCGGCATAGACGCCGCGAAGAACGCCGCCCTGCTGGCCATCGAGATACTCGCACTCTCGGACATGGCGCTCAAAGAGAAACTCAACGAATACAGGCGA